>JBIOHA010000191.1:0-5761 GCA_044448625.1 Chitinophagales bacterium
CACCAGCTCGTCGTTCTCAACATCCATCATTTCAATGAGCCGGTCGTAACCGATAACGCCTTCATGCACACCGGTAAAATAACTGTCGCGAGTAAGATAATCCAGGCGATCAACATCAAGCTGGCTCGATACCAGCTGGTTCAAAAATTTTTTATGATAGTTATTGGTGAATATATCGATGGCAAGGCTCAGCCTGTTGTTGAAAATCGTGTTGAGATTTTTCATGAAGAGGATGGAAAGCTGCTCGTGCGATACATTTGAAATTATTGTTCTCTCTAATGCATGTGAGAACGGACCATGGCCGATATCGTGTAATAAAATTGCAATAGTAGCTGCCTCTGCTTCCTTTTCAGTGATCTCTTTTCCTTTTGAGCGAAGGATACTAATGGCCTTTCCCATTAAGAACATAGCGCCAAGTGCATGGTTGAAACGGGTATGCATGGCACCCGGATAAACAAGATTGCTTAAACCGAGTTGCTGGATTCTTCTTAATCGCTGGAACCACGGATGCTCAATGATATCAAAAACGATTTCATAAGGAATGGTAATAAATCCATAAACCGGATCGTTAATGATTTTTCTTTTATTCAAACTTTCGAATTATTTCTCCGTTATACTGCTATCACTGCAAAGATTCTGCAAGGTATCTTTACACATTGAATTTCGAAATGTAAAATTACTTTTTTTATGAAGAACGATATAACCATTTTATGGGCTGACGACGAGATTGACATGCTGAAACCGCAAATACTTTTTCTTGAGGAAAAGGGTTATGACGTGGTAGCTGTAAGCAATGGACAGGATGCTGTTGAAAAATGTGCCGACCCCGATATCAGCCTGATATTTTTAGACGAGGGTATGCCGGGATTATCGGGACTGGAAACATTGCAATTAATTAAAGAAAAACGCCCGGCAATTCCGGTTGTGATGATCACAAAAAATGAAACGGAGGGATTGATGGAAGAAGCGATCGGTTCGCAGATATTTGATTATTTGATAAAACCTGTTAAATCGCAGCAGATATTACTCACCTTAAAAAAGTTGATCGATAATAAAAGGCTGGTTTCAGAAAAAACCGATAGCAATTACCAAAAAGAATTTCAGAAGATATTTTTCACACTGCAGGATACACTCGATCATGGTGAATGGTTTGATATTTATAAAAAGCTGGTGCATTGGGAGATCCAGTTAGACAAAACCGGTGCAACAAATATGAAAGAAGTGCTCTCATCACAAAAAGCTGAAGCAAATGTTGAATTCGGAAAATTTATTGATAAAAATTACCTCAACTGGCTGAGTGGAAAAACTCAGGGACCTGTTATGTCGCATTCACTCATGAAAGAAAAAGTGATACCGCTCATTTCTGAAAAAATACCCACTTTTTTTATATTAATTGACAATTTGCGTTTCGATCAATGGAAGGTGATAGAACCCATGATATCAGAATCATTTAAATTGATGAGCGAAGATTATTTCTACAGCATATTGCCAACCGCAACCCAATATACCAGGAATGCGATCTTTTCGGGTTTACTTCCAAGTGAAATTGAAAAGCGCTTACCAAATTTATGGCTGAACGATGAAGATGAAGGAGGAAAGAATTTGCAGGAGCCCGAATTTTTAAAGGATATGATCGTGCGCAACAGGTTGAGCATTAAATACAGTTATCATAAAGTGCTCAACCATGCTGAAGGAAAGAACCTGGAAGAAAACATCATGAATTTAATGACAAACGATTTTAATGTCATCGTTTACAATTTCGTTGATATGCTTTCACATGCACGTACTGAAATGGAAGTGCTGAAAGAACTCGCAAGCGATGAAACAGCATATCGTTCTTTGACCCGCTCATGGTTCGACCATTCACCTTTATATAATGCACTGAGAAAACTTGCAGGTAAAAAGGTGCGCATCATAATTACTACCGATCACGGAACCATCAGGGTAAATACCCCGAGCAAAGTTGTTGCCGACAGAAATGCCACCACCAACCTGCGATATAAAAGCGGGAAAAATTTACAGTACAATAAAAAAGATGTATTTGAAGTAAAAAACCCTGTTGATGCGGGATTGCCAAAACAGCATGTGAGTTCAACATTTATTTTTGCAAAGGAAGATAATTTCTTTGCCTACCCAAATAATTATAATTACTACGTTAATTATTTTAAAAACACCTTCCAGCATGGCGGTGTGAGTTTGGAAGAGATGATAGTGCCATTTGTGGTGTTTGAGAATTATTAATTGTTAGTTTGCCACGAGGCGCAAAAAATATTTCAAATTCCTTTGTGAATGCTTCGTGCCTTGGTGCTTTGAGGCTTTTGTATTTGAATCATTAGAACCTATATTTGTGCAGTGACGAAGGCATGGGAAATAAATTCTCCTGATGAATTAAATGCTGTAGCTAAAGCACTTCTTTCCGCTGCATCGCCCAATAAGCGGTTTGCAGTATATGGTGAAATGGGTGCGGGAAAAACAACGTTTATAAAAGAATGTTGCAATATACTTGGGGTTGATGAAAACACTTCCTCCCCCACTTTCGCAATTGTGAATGAATATATCGGAACAGAAAAGATATATCATTTCGACCTCTTCAGAATAAATAACATCGATGAATTAAAAAATATCGGATTCGATGAATACCTCGATGATGAGGCATATATTTTTATTGAGTGGCCACAACTTGTTGAGCCGATGATCATGCACCACAAATTCTCATCGGTGCATATCCATGTAAATGGAGATAAAAAAAGAATCATTACCTTAGGATCATGAGTGAACAAAAGCCTAAATCGGTGATGTCGGAATTGGCAAATGCTGCCGGGCTGCAAACGCTGGAAAAATTTGCCGAAGTAGATAAGAAAAGACAACGTTTATTTATTGGAATTCCAAAGGAAAATGCATTTCAGGAAAACCGTGTTCCGTTAACTCCCGACAGCGTTGAAACTTTAGCTGCACAAGGCCACCAGATCGTAATTGAAAGTAAGGCCGGCGAAGGTGCCAGGTTCAGCGACAAAGATTATAGCGAAGCGGGTGCAAGAATAGTTTTCGATCGCAAGCAGGTATATGAAGCAGATATCATTATCAAGATCGCACCGCCAGCTGCCGATGAAATGGAATTGATAAAACACAATCAAACTTTAATAACACCGCTGCATCTTCCCACATTAAAAAAAGCGGTTGTAAATGAATTGGTAAAAAAACAGGTCACCGCCCTTGCATTTGAATATATTAAAGATGAAAGTAATACCTATGCATTTGTTCGCTGCATGAGCGAAATTGCCGGAAGCTCATCCATTTTAATTGCCAGCGAATTGTTGGCAGACGCAAAAAAAGGAAGGGGTTATATGCTTGGTGGGCTATCTGGAATTCCACCGACACAGGTGTTGATTTTAGGCGCAGGCGTAGTTGGCGAATTTGCAACACGTGCGGCTTTAGGATTGGGTGCTGCAGTAAAGATATACGACAATAACGTTTATAAATTATCGCGGCTTCAGAATAATATCGGAGAAAGATTTTATACTTCAGTGATCAATAACCGCAGGTTATTAAATGATATTCGCACCGCCGATGTGGTAGTTGGTGCCATTCACGCAGAAAATGGAAGAACACCGGTTATCGTTACCGAAAGCATGGTAATGGAAATGAAACCCGGTTCGGTAATTATTGATGTGAGTATCGACCAGGGCGGATGTATTGAAACAAGTGAAGTGACCACGCATAATAAACCAACATTTATTAAACACGATGTAATTCACTATTGCGTACCGAATATTGCATCACGTGTTCCACGAACAGCAAGTTATGCCATCAGCAATATTGCTTCAAGTACTTTAATGCAATTCAACGAATATGGCGGGCTCGACAATTTAATTCGCATGCTCGAAGGAATTCGCCATGGTGTATATATTTACAAAGGCTCACTCACCAACGAATACATTGCAAGAAAAATGGAAATGAAGTATACCGATATTAATTTGCTGATGACGAATGTGATGTAGGAAATGTACTAATATACCAATGTGATGATGTACCAATTGAAGGCCGAATCCGCGGTTGAATATCCGTTGTTTTTTTAGGATAACGAAATGAATACACTTAATTAAATCTCATAACTTAACCCAAAATACAACCCTACCTGTTTTGGAATTAAAGTGCCGACAAACGGTTCCGGAAGGTTGGTAGAATTATTAATGATCGTTATTTCGCCATAAGGTCTTAGCTGATAAATGACGTTGGTAAAAAAACCGAGTTTTTTGTTGTGAAATAATTCAACCATTTCGGCTCCAACCCGCACGCTCGCATTTAATGACATCCCGTCGAAACTTGCCATCATGGTGCTGTCGGTATTAAAACTTCCGCTACCGTAAGCACCTGTTTTATTTCCACGTGCATTTAAAAAATTGATCTCCATACCACCGGTAAACATGAGGGTACCTTTTTCCTCGAAATCGTTTATCTGGAATTTAAATAACAAGGGCACTTTAAAATTAGGTCCCACAATCCTTTGTATCATGTATTCTCCCTCAAATTCAGGCGCATAATTATCGTGAACGAATTGATATTCGTTCACCGCATAACCCAGTCCTGTTGCTAACAAAGTGCGTTCATTCAGATTATGCTGGTAAATAATCTCCGCAGTAAAATTCACGTAGGGTGACCATGCATGAAAATATTGAGGGTCGAAATTCGACTGTGATGAACTGGTTGTTGATGAAATTCCTGGTCCTATATAAATGTTTACTGAATTATTTTGTGCCGGTAAAGTTTCCGGTACGATCATTAAGATAAAAAAGTAAATGATGTTGGTATATCCTGAATACATCGAATGCATGGTGGTGTTTTTACAGGTTAAAATTGAGCAGAGGTGTGTAGAGCATGGTTCAAAGTTATTAATGAAACGAAATAATTCGAAGTTTATTTTGAGCGGAGTGTAAGCAAAAGCAACAGAAGCTTTCATCCTCCCTTCACCAGTTTCGCATCAGCATCTTCCATTTTCAATAATGACGAATCGATGGGTGGCGTATATTGAGCAAGAATGTTTTCATTTGAAATATCCATCCACAAATTTTCATCACCGGGTTTTATTATTACCGGCATCCGATGATGAACTGTGGCCACCAGTTCATTTGGTATTGTAGTAATAATTGCCATCGTTTTACGCACCTCGCCGGTTTGTTTATTTACCCAGTCGTTAAATATCCCGGCGTAATAAAAATTCTCAATATCTTTTAACCTGATAAATACTTTTTGTTTTCTTTTTTTGTCGTATTCATAAAAGCCATTTGTGCACACCAGGCAGCGCTGATTATTTTTCCATGCATCACGCCATGTTGCCAACTCATGAATGGTTTCAATTTTTGCGTTGTGATTCGCTTTGAATTGCAGCAACCCTTCCGGTTTTACCCAATGCGGAATAAATCCGAATTCATAATCCTGGATCATGCCGGGTTTTTCTATTGTAATTACCGGCATTTTATTTCCGGGAAAACCGATCGCATTTGCACCACTCTCATCAACGTAGTTATCAGAAACATCCTGATCAGCAACATCCCATTTTCGCTGGTACACGAATTCGAAATCTGACCTTTTCATTTTCGATTTTGTGGAATAGGATGAGCACATGGCGTAAAATTAAAAATTGCTGATTACTTTCCGTTTCCTTTCCCACTCTTAAATCCAATTGGTATCCGTTTTTGTTTAACCGGATTTACCAATTGTTTTAATACATTAAATATCATTGCAATATCGTTGGTATTATTAC
>JBIOHA010000192.1:0-5750 GCA_044448625.1 Chitinophagales bacterium
GGTCAGTGGTGAGTGGTGAGTGGTGAGTGGTGAGATTGTGAGAAATGAAACGAATCTAATTGTCAAAAAATATCCAACTTCAGAAATTAGTAGTAGCAATAGCATTTATTTTATTGCTGATAAAATTTGCTGCATATTTAGTAACCGGTTCAAATGCAATTTTAACTGATGCTTTGGAATCAATAGTAAATGTTGCTGCCGGTGCTTTCGGATTATATAGTTTAATTCTCGCCTCCAAGCCGAAAGATGCTGATCATCCCTATGGCCATGGTAAAATTGAATTTATTTCTGCAAGTATCGAAGGGAGCATGATACTCATTACGGGAGTTATCATTGTTGGAAAATCTATTTACAACCTGTTTTATCCGCAGCAAATTCAAAATATTGATATTGGAATATTACTCATTGCCGTGGCAGGAACTGTAAATTTTATTTTAGGCTGGTCGCTGGAAAAAAGAGGCAAAGCTGCTGATTCGCTCACCTTAATTGCCGGCGGCAAACATTTACAAAGCGACGGGCTCAGCACTGCAGGTTTATTAGCCGGACTTATTCTCCTTTATATTTTTCAATATTCCTGGATAGACGGTGCAGTAGCAATCGCACTTGGAATTTATATCATATTCCAGGGATATAAGATCGTTCGCAGGAGTGTTGCCGGGATTATGGACGAGGCTGATAAAATATTATTAAATTCTATTATTGCTACACTGAATGAAAATCGCCAACCCAACTGGATGGATTTGCATAATATGCGTGTAATAAAATATGGCGCCAACTTGCATTTTGATTGTCACCTTACTGTACCTTATTATTTTTCCGTAAAAGAGGGACATGATGAACTTGATAAAATGGAAAAACTCATCCACCAGCATCATAGTAATTCAGATGAATTGTTTGTTCATGTTGATGCATGCGTGCCACCCCATATGTGCAAGATCTGCATTAAGCAGGATTGTAATGTGCGTATGGCCGACTTCGAAAATAAAATTGAATGGGATATGGAAAATGTGTTGAGGAATAAAAAACACGGGCTTCCGTGAGAAAAGTGAGAAGAGTGAAATAAATACAGGAACCTGCCTTTGCCGGCAGGCAGGCGCTGATGACGCAGATTTAGCAGATTTACGCTGATTTATAAGCTGGAAACTTTTTGATTTCAATAACAAAACGACTTGACGTTACGGGTATGATATTGTGCAGAATAAATAATATCGAATTCTTCTGATTGAGCAGGATTTTTTTCGGAGCTCAAACCCGGGCCTCATCGGATAATGCCGTATTGCTTAACGAAGCCATAAGAAAATTATTAGATGATTGTAGATTGTTAAGAAAAGAAAGCAGCCTGCACCGTAAACAGAAAACAATTCTTGAATATTGCTAAAATTATCATTTTGGAAATGATATCAAACGGCTCACCCGTGCAGGCCTTTTTCTTTTCAAATGGCGAGTTTAGCAATGCGTGCATTAGACGGTGAAGCCCTTGATTTTTTGTGCTACTTTTTTATCAAGAAAAAAGTAGCGAGCCATTTTCAAAGAGGAATATGCTTTTGGTTATTCACCTTTCAGTCTTTTTGTTCTTGAAACTCTGTCGGTTTGAACAACATCCGGATACATGTTTAAAACTTTTTTAATTGACGCTGCTGACCGAATACCGTAGATCACCACAATTTTACCAGCAGCCTGAGCTTCTTTTACCTGTTCAGCGGTAATATTTTCTTTTGCGACTACAATGCCATCGAGATCATGTTCAACTATCGCTTTAAAATCATTTTCAAACAAACCGATATCACGCATTAAAATCAAAGTGGAATCGCGTTCTCTTATTTTCATCAATAAATTCATGTCAGGGGTTTCGATTATCGTATTATTTTTCAGTCCATGTCTCTCAATAATGTTGGCTAATTTTCTGCTTAAAATGTCTAAATAGAGTTCGCTGTTTTCCTCAGCATCTGGTTTTATGTTCAGATAAAAATATTTACTTGGGGCAATATCAGCCAATGCAGTAAAGACTTGCTCAAGGCTCACGATTTTATGATCTCCTCCTGATAATTTATGGTCACCATGAAAATTACAGCCCTGAAGTTCGGTAAATGAATAGGAACGGACCGTGCCGGTGCAATCTGTTTTTTTATCCAGCGTTTTATCGTGAAATAAAACGAGAATATCATCTGCAGAAAGCTGGATATCAATTTCAATTCCATCAGCATCATCTTCTCTTATCGCTTTTTCAATTGACTCCATGGTATTTGCAGGCAGCGGATGAAATATGGTTTCAAATCCGCCGCCACCGTGACCAATCACTTTTATATCTCCCTTTTGCGGATCACGGTCACTTTTTTTGCAACCGGTTAAACAAAGCAAAGTTGTCAGGAAAAAGAATAAGGAAAATTTAAGTGACACTTTAATTTCCATGAGCAATTTGTTTAAGGTGCAATCTCAATCCAGAAATAATTAAAAACTGGGCGACAATATAGGTGAACATAATGAGCAGCGAGCCTGATTCAATTGGCAGATAAAATTTATCTATTGCGATCAAAGTGTCGGAGATCATAAAAAATACTGCTCCACACAAAACGAAGATAAAACTATAGAGATTTGTTCGACCGAAACGGTTAATTGCCGAGATTCCCATTAAAGTGATCACTGCCGAATAAGCGATCACAGGAATTTTCATATCCCCTAAATATGCATACAAAATGATTACTACTGAGGCAGAATAGATCAATGGAAAAATAATTATCCAGGGTTTGCGCCGTATCAATGACCGCAAATGAATAACATATTTATTGAAACTGATAATATAAAATATATGTCCCAGTAAAAATGCAGCAAGACCTATCAAAAAATAATTTTCATTCCGGTTGCTATAAAGCAAAACAATATCACCCATCCAGCAAAAAAACAAAGTAGTTAATAAGGGCAGGATCATCCTAAATGCATTTCTGAATCCAAAATAAACATGGAGCATAAGCAAAGGCATCAATAAATATTTTGTTATCTCACGTATTGTTTCGCTTTCTGTCACAATGGAAAAAAGGTGGGCAACTGCAACAATAAGATATAAGTTTAGAAATAACTGGTCGATCTTTTTCATGCAACTGATCTTAAAAATACCCTTTTAAATGGCAAAAAGATGAAAAGTGAAATTCCGTATAAGCCCATGAGAATAAAAAGATCAAAGCCTGTATTATTTTTTAATACCCCGGATTGCAAAAGGTAATTATAAAATACAACCGTCGCCACCAGCCGGAAGATCTCCACCAGGTAAGCATTTCGGTTTGCCTCAAGCATTAATCCTGCAGAGGTAATTGAGACAAGGATCATCAGCATAAAAACAACTCTTGTTATCGCATCGAAATTATCGAAGGAAAATAAAAAATAAGAAGTAACGCCCAGTATGATCACAAATTGAATAAAAACATAGTAATTAAGCTGAACAGGAATATCGGTATCGTATTTATTTTGATTGGCGACAGAAATATCCGGAGGCAGTTTTGGGCCGCCGAGTTCCAGCGGATACCAGCCAGGAGGCAAAAGCAACAATTTTATTTTATCCGTAAATCGCTTTGTATGTTTCAGATCAATTGCCAGGTCTTTCCAAAAATCCAGTTGTGCCCTTAACGGATTCCATGTATTTAGTGGTTTTGTAATGCCATAAACAACCTCCTCCTCCTCTTTCTGAAATGTTCCGAATAACCTGTCCCAAATGATCAATGTTCCCCCATGATTTCTGTCGATATATTTCGGATTTCTTCCATGGTGCACCCGGTGGTGTGAAGGCGTATTGAAAATAAATTCAATGGGTTTTGGGAAACGATTAATTGTTTTTGTATGGATCCAAAACTGATATAATGTTTGAAACTGGCTCACCACTATAAATATCACAGGTTCAAATCCTACGAGCGCAAGCGGTAAATAAAATAAAAACGATCCGAATTTTTGAAATGCTCCCTGTCGCAGTGCAACACTTAAATTATATTCCTCGCTTTGGTGATGCACCACATGTCCTCCCCATAAAAAATTAATTTCATGTGCCAGGCGGTGAAACCAGTAATAACAAAAATCAACACCGATAAATAAAATTGTCCACGAAAAGATATTTGAAGGAACAGTAAAAAACCGGTAATGATCAAACAACCAGGCATAAATTCCTACAACAAAAGCAGCTAAAAATGCGCCGGTAACCTGCTCGGTAATTCCGGCATTGATATTTGACAAAGCATCGTTCATCCGGTAGTATCCTGTTTTTTTTAATTTGTCGAACAGCACCTCTATTCCGATCAGCAGAAAAAAAACCGGGATGGAATAAATAATATAGTTTACGGCTTCGGGCATTTACGGATCGAAAATTTGATAAGCAATGAAATGTGAAATTAAGAAAAGGCTTCCTGTTTTTGAAAAATAAACATTTTCCGCAACATGTTTTCGTTACATTAACATGGATGCATTTTCACTAAACTTAAATAACCTTTACCTTCACCTCATGCGGTTTATATTTATTTGTCTGATTGCCCTGGCGGGATGTACGTCCTGCTCAAATCAGACGGTTGACAAACAGGACGACCAGGAATTTTTATCCGGTAGAACGCATGGCATTTTAGGCGATTCGGCGATGGTGGTTTGCGCTCATCCGGAAGCAGCAAAGGTGGGTGCAGATATTTTAAAGAAAGGAGGCAATGCAATTGATGCGGCCATTTCAGTACAATTTGCACTGGCGGTTGTTTATCCGAATGCAGGAAATATTGGTGGTGGCGGATTTATGGTGATAAGAATGCAAACCGGCGAGATCAATGCACTCGATTTCAGGGAGAAAGCGCCAGAACATGCATCGCGAAATATGTTCCTGGATCCGAAAACAAAAGAGGTTGATCGCGAAAAAATTGAAAGCTCACATCTCGCCTCCGGTGTTCCGGGAAGCGTTGACGGTATGTGGATGGCTCATCAAAAATATGGCTCGATGCCCTGGAAAGAATTGATAGCACCTGCAATTGCGCTTGCCGAAAATGGTTTTGCGATAACAGAAATGCAGGCAAATGATTTAAATATCATCCAATCTGATCTCAAAAAATTAAATGCGGGAAAAAATTATTTTATTAAGGATGCCGAATGGAAAACGGGCGACACATTAATTCAGGAAGATCTCGCAAATACGTTAATGGCTATAGCCGAAAATGGACGTGATGGTTTTTATGCAGGCGTGGTTGCTGATAAAATTATTGCAGAGATGCAATTAAATGATGGAATGATATCAGGTGACGATCTTAAAAATTATCATGCTGTCTGGCGGACACCCATTAAGGGAAATTATAAAAATTACGAGATCATTTCCATGCCGCCACCTTCAAGCGGAGGCGTTGCTTTGATCCAGTTATTGAATATGGTTGAAAATTATCCAATTGATATTTGGGGATTTCAATCATTAAATACCATGCATATTATGGTGGAAGCAGAAAAAAGAGTATATGCCGACAGGGCCACATGGCTGGGTGATCCTGATTTTGTAAAAATTCCTGTTGATGAACTGATCTCAAAAAAATATGCTGAAGAAAGAATGCTAAATGTTGATACAATCATCATCACTCCCTCAATAGAAATTAAAGGAGGAAATATACCAGGTTATGAAAGTGAAGAAACAACACATTTCAGTATTGCAGATAAATATGGAAATGCAGTTGCAGTTACCACCACATTAAATGACAGTTATGGATCAAAAATTACAGTAGCAGGTTGTGGTTTTATTTTAAATAATGAAA
>JBIOHA010000193.1:0-5734 GCA_044448625.1 Chitinophagales bacterium
CTATAACCAGCCTCTGCACCAATGCAGGTATTATTTATTCCTGTAGTATTATTTCTTAGGCTCGTTTCACCATATGCAGTATTTTTTGAGCCTATTGTATTAGAGTATAAAGCTTCGTGTCCTCCTCCCGTATTATCACTTCCAATGGTATTATTAAATAAAACACTATTTCCTAATGCAACGTTTGTTGCTCCTGTGGTGTTTTCCTGTAATGCTGCATGTCCGATTGCAGTATTATAACCACCCGTTGTATTAAATAACAGTGCATTTAATCCCGTTGCCGTATTATGGTCACCTGTAGTGTTGGATCCTAAAGCCTGGTAACCAACTGCGGTATTGTTGTATCCTGTTGTATTCCACAACATGGCCAAGCCGCCAATTGCTGTATTTTGGTAACCTGTAATATTTGATTGTAATGAACCGCCGCCATAAGCAGCATTATAATAACCTGTTGTATTATAATACATCGATTCATTTCCTGTTGCGGTATTATGATCACCTGTTGTATTTGAATACAATGCTGAAGACCCCAATGCTACATTCACAAATCCTATTGTGTTATTATACATTGCCTGATCTCCAATTGCGGTATTATGATTACCGTTTGTATTAGCATATAAACTTCCCTTGCCCATCGCATTATTTGCCCAACCGGAAGTATTATTATACATACTGTAAAATCCGATTGCTGTATTATCATATCCATCTAAATTATTCCAAAGCGTATGTGTACCTAATCCCTGATTATGCGTTCCTGAAACATTGTGATACATAGAAGCATAACCAACAACTGTATTTTCACTTCCAGTATGTGCAACTGTATAAGCACCCAAAGCATAAGCACCAACAGAAGTATTATCCACTGCTGTAGTACTTTTAAATTGCGATTGAATTCCAACTGCAGTATTTCCATAACCGGTAGTGTTTAATAAAAATGCCTGGTCGCCAACAGCAGTGTTTAAATAACCAGTGGTATTATTTATGCCCGATGAATTTCCTAAAAATGTATTGTTGTAACCGGTTGTATTTTTTTGTCCGGACTGATATCCGTAAAAACTATTTGATGCACCGGTGGTATTAAATTGTCCGGATTGTAATCCTGAGAATGTATTAAAGCTTCCAGTAGTATTTGATTCACCAGCTTGCGAACCAACCATTACGTTACCGCCACCTGTTGTATTTGAATATCCAGCTCCGTTTCCAACATATACCGAATATGATCCTGATGTATTGCTCAACCCGGCATAAGGGCCCACCATTGTATTTCCTGATCCTTTATTATCGATGAAGGTAATTCCATCAATAATTATTTTTCCATCAACATAAAAATCTTTCCATGATGTTGCTGTTGACCCGATATCCAGTGAATTATCAACGCCTGGATTCAACGCCATATTAATAGATGTTGTCTGCAAATTCGATAATTGTTTATTTGGCCCTTTTACACTTACCGCCTGCCATGCAGAACCATCATAGTAATAAAATCCGGGTGTCGAATTTGTTTGGTAAATTAATAAAGCTGTAGCTGGAGAAACTATAGCATCACGCTGGGTTTTTGTCATCCGCGGAATTAATATCCCTTTGGAAGTAGAAACAACATCCACCAAAGCAGATGCGTTTGGCGATAAAGTACCAATACCTGCACTACCCGTTGATGGGAAAGTGTTTGTTTGCGCATTCGAAAATTGTATCGCTGCACAGAAGATTGTTGCAATAACAATCGGAGTAATGATTTTTTTCATAGTTTTTAATTTTTGATCCAAAACTATGGGCGCATTAAAAGGTGCACAACGCCGGCGTAACGAACAGCGGAAATGGTGTAATGAAGAGCTGGAATAGTTGGCAGTCTCAGTCGCAGGGGGCAGTAGGCAGTAGGCAGTCTCAGTCTCAGTCTCAGTTGGCAGAATGAAACCTTGCAAACCTTTTAAACCCTTCAAACCCAGAACTCAGAACTTGAGACCTGATACCTCATACGAATCCCCTCATCCCTGTAACTTCTTCAATAGCTCATCTTTTTTATACCTGGAAACATCAACCCACTTATCATCGGTCATGAGCAATTGTCCCCCTTCGCCACGAACATATTTCTTTACGTGATCGAGGTTGATGAGATGTGATTTATGCACCCTTACAAAGTCATTCTTTTGAAGTATCTCTTCAAACTCACCAAGGTTTTTTGTGATGAGCAATTTGCGGTTTTCCGTGAGGAAAAGATTGGTATATCGCGAATCAGCTTCGAGCCTTATCAGCTCATGCGTTTTTATTATTTCAAGTCCTTCAGATGTGGGTAATGCCAATAAATTAATCGGCTTATTCTCCTTGTGCGCATGCACATGATCCAAAAGCACTTTCATCTGATCGGGAGATGGTTTATTTTTTATTCTCTCTTCCGCTTTTGCAACTGATTCTTTTAATTCTTTTGGAGAAATCGGTTTCAATAAATAATCAAGTGCATTGAATTTGATGGCTCGAACGGCATATTGTTCGTAAGCAGTGGTAAAAATTACTTCAAACGGTACGGTTTCAAATTTTTCCAGCATTTGAAATCCATCCATACCAGGCATTTCAATATCCAGAAATACAACATCAGGTTTATGTAATTCAATCATTTCATACCCTGATCTGCCGTTGTTTGCTGTAGCCACAATTTCTACATGCGGACAATGACGCTGAAGTAAAGTAATGATCACTTCACTATTGTTTATTTCATCGTCAATTATAACAGCTTTCATCTAAGAGCTAAATTTCATTTTCTATCAAAGGTAACCTGATCTCCACTTTTGTTCCGCAACTATGATTGGCTGCATTATAAAGATCAATGATTTTTACTGGTTCTTCTGTTAAATTTTTCTGAAAGATGACATTTAACCTTTCACCGGTAATTTTTAATCCATATGATTGATGCATGCGCTTCCGTCCACCGTTCAGTTCCATTGATCTTTTACGACCAACACCATCATCGGTGATGGTGCATAAAAGTATATGATCACTTTTCATGATTTCAATATTGATATGCCCTTTTTCATTTTTATGATTAATTCCATGCAGAATCGAATTTTCAATAAAAGGTTGAAGGATCATTGAGGGGATCATCACCTCTGTTGTTTCTATTTCGTCGGCAATATTGATTGCATATTCAAAGGAATTTTTAAATCGCATCTGTTCTGCCTGAAGATATAAATGGAGCATTTCAATTTCGCGGTCCAGTGGAATAAACTGCTCCCGCGAATTTTCCAAAATTATCCTCATGAGCTTTGCAAAATCGCTCAGGTATTCACTTGCTTGTTCTGCATCATTGTTGAGAATATAATGATTGATGGAATTCATACTGTTAAAAATAAAATGCGGGTTCATTTGTGAACGCAATGCTTTCATCTCATTTTCACTGGCCATTATTTTTGATTCGGCAACCTGTAATTTTATTTGCTCCTGTTTCCTGATATACCTTATGCGCAACCTTGTTAATAATACAACGATCCCAATCAAAATAAGTGAAATAAGAATTCTAAACCACCAGGTTTGCCAGAAAGGTGGTTTGATGACAATTTTTTGTTCATATATCGTTGTGCTTTCAAAGCCATCGCTATTATACGCTTTCACTCTGAAAATATAATTACCTGGTGATAACCCTGAATAATTTGCGCTTCTTTCATTTCCGGCATTTATCCAATCGTTATCTGCATTTTCCAGCATATAAGCAAATGTTATTTTCTCCGGTAATGTAAAATCAATTGCACCAAAATCAAATTGCAACTGGTTTTTATCATAGGTATAATAGATGCCTTCAGCTTTTTCTTCCTCCGATATCGAATATAGTTCTCCAAACAATTTTAATGAAGTAAGATATGGACGAGGGATTGAATTATTTTCTGTAATACTATCAGGATAAAAACTATAATATCCATTGTTGCTGGTAATAAACAATTCATTGTCGTAGGAACAATAAATATCCCCTGTCGGGAAATCTTCAATCCTCGCCGTAACCGTTATTTGTTTAAAATTATAAACAGTGGGATCAAACCTGAGGAGATCTCTTTCCGATTTGATCCAGATCAACCCATTATTGTCGAGACACATGTCCTGGAAAACAGTACCGTTGGGATAAGGAATTAATGTATCAATCATTATTTGATCTCCATCTGCATGAATTTTTACAAGACCCCTCGTACGCAAAGCCACCCAAACAAACTCTTTATATTGTAAAAGATTAAAAATTTCCGATTGCATGCGGGCATATTTTTTATCTTGTTTCACCTTAAGAAATTGCTTTGTTTTGATATCATAACAGGCAAGATCTTTAATGGCACTCAGCCATAAATGGTCACCTTCCACTATACCGCTGATATAGGAGTCAGAAAGATCAGAAGTGCTGTCGGCAAAATGGATGTTAAGCAATGAATATTTTTTGTTATTAAGGTCAATTGAAATAAACCCTTTGGAAGAGGCTGCAATCATTTTCCCGCTTTTATCTTTCCCGGCGAAATAAATATCCGTGAGGTATTCGTCACCTGAAAAAAAGTTTTTATCGATAATAAATTCCTGATCATTTTCACTCCATCGTGCAAAGCCAAAGCTCCCTGAACACCAGAGATGGCCATCGAGATGAAAATATCTGTAAACAGTAAAATAATTTTTAGCCCGGCCCGGGTTGAGAATTTCTTTTGCTCTCAGTGCCTCCTTATCAAAATAATATGAATGATCATCAGAACCAACACCTGTAAAAAAAACGCGATTGGAAATGCTGTCTTTAAAAAAACGGATGCTGCGCACATCTTCAATTAATTCATCCGGTTGAATGGTTATGAACTCAAATTGATTTTCAGCGGGATCGATTTTTATCAACCCATATTCCGTGCCGGCCCATAACCGATTATTTTTTTCGATAAATAGATTCCACGCTCCGTTGTTAAATGGATTCCTTTCTTTGAGATAAGAATTAATAAATTGGAATTTTTTGCTTTCGAGGTTGAATTTTATGATTCCTTTATCAGGACTTGCGAGCCATAAATTATTGTCTCCACCATCTACTATTGCAGTAATAATATTTTCAGAGCCGATCAGTATAGGGATAGGATGCATTAAAAATGTTTCCCAGGTTTTAGATATTGTATTAAATTTTCGAAGCCCCGACGACCAGGTGCCTAGCCATAAAATAGAATCATTGTTGCTCCAAATGGATGTAAATAAATTTTCCCCCTGGTAATTCTGCGGGTTATTGCGTTCGCTTAAAAACGATTCATAAGTAGATCGCACCGGATCAAAATTCAGGAGACCATGATTTGTCGGGATCCAAAAACCACTCGAATTGACAAACACATCTGTTGCTACATTATTACTGATATAATTCCCGGAATTGCCATCATGATCCTTAACCGGGAAATAAATGAACGTATTGGTCGAACGATTATATTTCGCCAGGGTACCGCCGCCAACGATCCACAATTCCCCGTTGTATTCGAAAAACTTTGTGATGCCGTTTTTCGGTAATCCTTTGGTATCGGCTAGGTCGTAGGTAATGGGGAGCAATTTCCTGAATGATCCGGTTACAGGGTTTAATTGCGATACATTTTCACGCCCGTAGATCCATATTATCCCGCTGGCATCCTGGTAAAGTTCAAATATTTGGTCATCCTGTAATGTTGTGGAATCGTTTGGATCTACATAATAATTTTTAAAATAGCTTCCGTCAAACCGGCTCAGTCCGCTGTTGGTGCCAATCCATAAAAAACCATCC
>JBIOHA010000194.1:0-5688 GCA_044448625.1 Chitinophagales bacterium
GAATTCCCAAAATGATCAAAATTTCTTGTACTAATTGGGATGTATCCACGTTTATTTCACGCATTAATTCCTGAGTCGGGCCATAATTTTCCGCACATAAAGCGAATGTTATTGGAGTCATTAATGGGGCAAGTACTGTTTGAAAAATACTAAGTGTAACCGATAAGGCCACATTCCCTTTTGCAAGCGACGATAAATAATTACTCATATTTCCGCCAGGGCATGCGCCAAGTAAAAAAATACCAATAGCAATACTGGGACAAGGCTTTGCAATGATGACCAATAAATAGGTGAGCGATGGCAACACAACATATTGGCTGAGACAACCTGCAATAGCTTTGCGTGGCGATTCTACGATCCTTTTGAAATCGGCAGCTTTGAGGCTGAGAGAAATGCCAAACATTAAGAAAGCCAGCAATAAATTAAGCAGTATTAATTTATCGGGGCTGAAATTCAAGCGTATGCTGTCAATGGAATCGCACATAGTTTTATTTTTTAGAAAGATAACCGATATTATATTTATTGAAATTGTAAATTAAAAAACAGTACCTGTTCCATATAAAATGCCCAGGGTATTTATGCCAAGAGAATAACTCAATCCGAAATACATCACAAAATTATTCCCCCTGGCGATCCTGAACCTTCCTGCGATTACAGGAGCAATTTTTATCTCATCACTTTTATTCACAAGACAACTTGCCAATGGTCCCATTTCAAATTCGATCCTTGATGTAGAATCGATCCTGATCTGAAATACCCTGAACATCAATCCTGTTCCGAAGGTAGTTGCTGCTTTTTCATTTACAATAGCGCTATCCACCAAAAACTGTTTGGTTTCTGTTGCGAGATTAAAAAATACCGGCACACGCATTATTTTTTTCGGGCGGAATTCTGTAAAAAATAAAACAGCACTTGTGGGCACCACTATCGCTTCTTCCTGTTGAATATCTATCAGCTTGCTATTTGAAATAAACAATAACGAATGCCCGAAACTCAATTCGAAATGCAATTTGTTCTTCAGACTGTCGAGTCCACCGGCATGCGATTGTATCGATGCTCCGAAAAGGAAAACAAAAAAGACAATGCTTAATTTTTTCATAATGTATGGGTTGAGGGTTTGTTAGGTTAGCAGGGTTCGAAAGCTACGAAAAGTTTGAAGGGTGTGAAACTGCCTACTGCCAACTGGTTCTGAGTTCTGAGTTCTGAGTTCTGAGTTCTGAGTTTTGGGTTCGAAGGGTTTAAAGGTTTGAAAGGGTTCAAGAATTTACAAGGTTTGCAGGGTTTAATACTGCCTACTGTCCACTGCCTACTGCGACTGCCTACTGCGACTGCCTACTGCCAACTGCCCACTGCTTACTGTTTCATCAGTTTATAATTTTCACATCCGTCACCGTCAAAAAAATTAACGAAATATATCCCCGGTAAAAGATCTGCTGTATTAAATAAAAAACTACCCGCAGAAATATTTTTTTTCATCAACTCATTTCCCAATGCATCTGCTAAAATGATCCGCCCTCCCTTTGAACAATCAATTTTTAATTCATTTCCGAATGGATTCGGCGAAATATTTATGATCTCTGTGACATCATCCTCCAAAATACTTATCTCAATATCAGTAAAACCATTATATCTCGCAACGGCAAAATTATTTTCAAATCCGTTTCGGCTATAACCACCGGCTACTATTTTTCCGTCATCCTGTAGTTTAATAGAAAAAATACCGTCGGAGCTTTCGCCTATTGGTGTGGTAACAAGTCCGTCGGCGTTAAATGTAGTATCCAATATTCCGTCGTCATTAAATCGTGCTACGGCAAAATCCCAATTATCACCATTCCAGGTATCACCTGCCGCCACAAATTTTCCGTCCGGTTGTATTGCTAGTGAGTAAGCGTTGTCTTCATAATTCAATCCAAAATCCGCATTTACTATTCCATCACCGCCAAAACTATTGTCCAAACTTCCATCGGAATTGTATCTCGCCAAACCAAAATCAACATCATCTGCAATAAAACTATATCCTGCTAAAACAATTTTATTGTCATGCTGAACAACGAGAGAAAATCCCAGCGATTTAGAAATTAAATAATCAGTTAATACCATTCCGTCGTCATCAAAACTCATGTCGAGGCTACCATCAATATTATAACGTGCTAGTGCAAATTGAAAATCAGATGATGTGCCAACGAAGCTATATCCACCGACAACAATTTTACCATCTATTTGCAAACCCATCGAATATCCGGAATCATGTCTGTTGGTAGCAAATGAAGTATATACAATTCCACCGGTGCCAAATGTTTCATCAAGGGTGCCATTATTTAAACAGCGTATCAAAGCGAAATTTCTTTTCAATCCGTCATTCCTATAACCCGCAACAAGAATTTTTCCATCATTTAAAACAATTACTGATCTGCCTACATCTTCAATTCCTTCCAATTCAATAATTGAAATCCCACCGGTTCCAAAAGTAATATCCAATGTGCCGTCAATTTCATATCGCAATAAAACGAGCCGGTATCCGAATAGATCTTGGCTCGTACCTGTCACAATAATTTTCTCATCGGATTGAATTGTCAGACCATAAGCGATGTCGTTGCTATAACCGGGTTCGCAATCGGTATATACTTTCCCATCAGTGCCGAATGACATATCAGGGGATCCATCTTCATTATATCGCATAAGAACAATATCATTAATTAAACCTGTGTCGATATTGCTTTGACCTGCAACAACAATTTTCCCGTCGTCCTGAATGTCTAGCGCATTTATTACATCACTGCCGCCTAAATCCTCAGTAACAAATCCATCACCTCCTCCAAATGTTGTATCAAGGTAGCCAGCCTGTGCATGACATACATGAACATATAATATTGCAAATGATATTATGATGAAGTGAGCACCGTGAGGAATCCTTTTTATTCTTTTCATACTGACCTAAGGGTTTTCAGGAATTTTTCCGAAAGATAGTAAAGATGGTTAGATAATAAATCTGAAGTTCGCATCTGGGACAAAAAAAATCCGGACCGCAAATTTCTGGTCCGGATATGAGCACTTTAGTAAATTGCAATTTTACTTTCAACTGATTCAGTTTGATTTTTCACCTTTACAAAATATACTCCTGCTGGTTGATTAAATTCAACAGCTTCTTCGATCATTCCGAAATTTTGAACTACTTCTTTAAAATAAACTAATGCTCCAAGGTTATTATATATTTCGATTGTTGCATTTCCTGATGTTGCAAATTGGGCAGAAAGAATAAACTGATCCACTGCAGGATTCGGAAATATAGATAATTTATTCTTGCTTTCGCTTTTCCCTTCTTTACATGGAACCGATACGCTTATCGCATTTGAATTTGTAAAACAGCCAGTTGCTGTTTTTGTTACCCGGCATTTATAATTTCCAGTTGAAACTGCGGTATAATTAATATTTGTTGCGCCGGCAATTGCAGATGCACCTTTATACCACTGGTAACTTAATCCTCCTCCTGCATTTGCTGTTAAAACAACTGAGCCACCGGCACAAAATGTTGTTGCACCCCCGGCAGTAATTGACGCAAGAGGATTTTTATTTACTGTTACTGAAATTCCTGTTGAAATAGCAGAACCACAAGGACTGGTTGTGTTACATGTATAGGTTCCCTGTTTAGTTGCCGAATAATTTGAAGCCGTTGCACCTGGAATATTTATTCCGTTCTTCTTCCATTGAACTGAGGTTCCGGTATATGTTGCAATTAAATTGACATTTCCACCCTGGCAGAACGTTGTCGGCCCACCGGCTGCGATTGAAATTGTTTCTATAATTCCATCGTCGGCAATTCCATTACAATCATCGTCCAGTCCATTGCATATTTCATCGTTATATTCAAGGTAGGCGCAATAATTCCAAACTGCATCATAGTTTGCATTGCAATAAGGAATTGTAATTATGCGATTTAATCCGAAAAAACCATCATCAATTCCGCAGTCCAATGTTAAATGACTGCCGGCATTTCCTTCACTCATATCGCCATACATATTGAACCAAGTACTATCGCGAAGAAATTGGAATTGAAATGATTCGCCACTCGAGGTTTCAGGAAAAATGACTTCTATTCCGTATATATTTCCAAATAAAAGAGTAAGCTGACTGCCTTCTGCTGCAGGATTCCAATCCTCTGTAATTGTTGTAGAACCATGAGCAAGAAAATCACCCGCTATATGAACACCACCTGGACTTATTGGCTTTCCGGTCATGTCAACGGTAAAGGATATTGTAATTTGGGAATAAGCGATTGATTGAAAGGTCAGCATTCCCGCAACCATTAAAAGTTTTAAACTCCAAATGGGAAATTGTTGTGATAAGTTTTTCATAATAGATCGATTTAGTTGTTAAAAAAATATTATTAGATAATTTGTTACAATTAATTTGTTCAGAGTTGGTATTATAATTTCTGGAAAAATTGAATGGTAGGAATTGGAACCGGCAATACTGTTCCACCGGCTACTATCCCTGTAAATCCAAATTGGAAAGCGGTTGATTTCTGCGTTTGAACACGAATACCGGGAATAAGCAGCATAAATACATTTTCGTCGCTCGATGCCGGCGGAACAATAAACGAATCAAAAACAAGTGTTGCTTTTTTCCCAACTTTTGTCATTCCGGCAACTGAAAATAAAGCTCGTCCTACATTATCGCTTTCTGATGTCCAAACACCGCCATATCCACCGGAAAAAGTAATGTTAGCAACTCTGTCGCCATAAGTTAAACTTGCAAATGGAAGTGCAAAACCTAAATGAAATGCGCTATAACCCCATGTAGTTGTTCCAAGCAATGCGCCTATTCCAAGATTTAATTTATCACCTAGCGGCATGGTATATTTTGCTGTTCCAACTACCGGATAGGCTAACCAGGTGGTCATTAATCCGATACTGAAATTATCCGCGATACCGAATTCAAAATCGGGCCCCCATAAACTCCAGAGAATATAACTTTCTCCTTTTTCAATTGGAATCCCATTGGTCGTGAGAAAATATCTTGTAGCAAATACCTCTTCAGGTATATAATTTCCCGTAGCAGTGAGTTCGCTATCAGTTAATACTTTGATCTTATCAATTTGATATTTTGGAATGGAAATTTTTCCTCTGTCCTTTGTGTTGATCAATACTTCCTTTTCATCCTGAGAAATTATTGTTCCAATAAACTCACCTCCATCATTAGTTGTGATAAGATAGAGGGTATCATTTTTTGTCTTTGTCGAATCAGTTTGTGCATTAGTTGTGCTAAGTGAAATAAAGGAAAGTATAAACAAAGCGGTGAAAGAGGAATAGATAGATTTAAAAATGGTGGTTTTATTAGAAGGATAAATATTTTTAACAGGCCTGGAACTTCCGGGTATTGTATCAGGAGGATAATGACCCGTAACCCGTTTGTTCTTATTTCGGAACTGACTATTTAGATTTAAAAATGATTGAATAGCTGATCCGGTTTTTAAAATGATGATCGGTGTGCTAGATTTTGATTTCATGATATTTGATTTTAAATGAATTTGATCGTTTTTAAATTTTAAGTCTTAATCGTACGACTTAACGAACCAAAGATTCCTTTAAAACTCAATGCAGTGGTAATTGCAAATAATGTCGATTGGCCATGTAATTGCAATTATTGCAACTTCACCGGCAAAAGCAGCTTTCCATTTGCTTTTTTTAA
>JBIOHA010000195.1:0-5667 GCA_044448625.1 Chitinophagales bacterium
CTCAATTTATTGTTGACAATAGTTTTATTGGGGATGGTCATGAAAGCTGTGTCGGTGGTTTTTATTCTTGTGCTTCTGAATCCCACCCTTACGACCTTGCCCGTTACACCATCCACTTCAACAAGGTCGCCGATAACAAAAGGTTTTTCGGTGAAGATGGAAATGCTGCCGAAAATATTCTGCAGCGTTTCCTGCGCAGCAAAAGCGATAGCAATTCCTGCAATTCCGGCACCTGCCACCAGCGAATAAATATTTACGCCAAAAACTAATCCGAGCATTGCCAAAAAAGCAATTACCCAAACCACTATCCTGATAAAGTCTTTTAAAAAAACAACGAGCTGATCATCCCAGGGATCTTCGGTCTTTTTTGCACGGTGATTTAAAACCGCAACAAAAAAATCGCCGATCCTCGCTATCAGCCATGCAACAATTAAAATAAATAAAAACTGGTAAACGCCGATTGCAATGGCGAGCACATATACCTGGATTACTACATCATCATCAAAAAAGGGATAATGCAATGTTCTAAAACCGAAATATATAGTTTGTAAAACAATTAGATATTGCAGCGGCTTCAAAACCAGGTGAAGAAATTCCTGCGTTAATTCACCTGCATCGGTGCGCTTAACAAGCTTAAATAACAGGAGGCTGATGAACTTCGAAATATATCTTTTGAAAATGACCACAAACAATATCACGCCTGCAAGTGTGCTCCATTGCAACCAGGTATTATTTAAAAATTCAGAAGAAAAGAATTCATTTACGTCCAGGATCATGCGGCAAAGTTAAAATAAGTTGGCAGTTTCAGTAGGCAGTCTCAGTGGTGAACAGCCGGAACGCGGATAACGCTGATTTGGCAGATAAAAAAGGATTTTCTTTATCTGGCCCCAGCAATGTGTTCACGTCCATTAAAAAATAATTGATCCGGTGAGATATTGATGCATGGTGAATTGCTAGTTTGCAGCAGATGCAACTTTCGTTGAAGAATGAGTTATCTTTAAAGTAGAAAATAGATATCCTCTTAATAACCATGCAAATCACATCCAAAAATTCAATTATTAAATATTCTCATTTTGCCGGTGCGTATTTGCTTATACATGCAAATTCAAATGGCCAGGCTGTTTATACTGATATTGATCCTGATATTTCTCTAGTTGAGGATTTTGATTTTGCTAATATTGATATGGATGCAAACGGAACACTCGACTTTCAATTTTTAAACTGGTCGTATTATTTTACAACTTCATCGTATGTACTTTTCCAATTTCGGGAAAGAATTTGGGCAATTGCTTACAGCGAGCCAAATGCATTTGCTGGTTCATTCGATGACACATTGTACGGAGCTCGATATTACCCTTACGCACTGGAAAACGGTGTACCAGTTAATAATTCATTAATTTTTCAGGATGCATTTATTCAACGAATGGCATTCAGGACATTTAATTTAAGCGTGAGTGGTTCAAATCTCTTTGATAGAGGTGGAAATTGGTACCCGGAAATAACCGATCATTATTTAGGAGTAAAATTTATAGATACTACAGAATGCATTCATTATGGCTGGATAAGATGCGATGTTTTGGATTCAGGAAGAACATTGATAATTAAAGATTACGCTTACGAAATAAAATGTGACCTGGGAGTTTTGGCCGGCGATACGGTTGGCGATACCACAACAGTTGCCATTGAAGAAATAAATTCTCTCATTGCGAAGGTGTATTGTTTTGACAATGTTATTTATATAAATCTTGATGAATTAATAAACAATGTTGAAATTCATATTTATGATATGGGAGGGAAAATGATTTATATGGGTGAAATAACAAATCAATCTGCACAAATAGAATTAAGTGAGGCGAAGGGAATTTATTTTGTTGAATTAGTTGATGGAGAAAATAAATTTACCAAAAAAGTATTTATCAATTAAACCATTACACCTGATTTCGGTCGGTGAGCCCGCCTGCCGGCCGGCAGGGACACCGACCGATAAGATCAATTCAACATTCAAATTTCTTTGCGTCCCGATAGCTATCCGGATTGTGTCCTTGTGACTTTGTGGCTATTGGGTTTGACCGAATAAATAGACAAACGCTCTTCCCGCTGGTGAATACACCATGCCATTTTTCTTTTATTTCGAATGAATTTTAGCCCATGATCAGCAAGTTGCTAACTCCTGTAAGGATCAAAGAATATCTCAACGACTGGACACTCCAAAATTATCACTGGGCCAAAAAAATAAAGATCAATACCGGAGAAATGCCCGATACTTCCGATTGCCTTATTGCCATCATCGGCGTAAATGAGAGCAGGGGAAGTTTTCAGAACAGCGGATCATCAACAGGATCGGATGTGATAAGAAAGCATTTATATGCGCTGGCGGTGAATGAATATAATTTACAGATAGTAGATGCCGGCGATATTTTAATTGGTGAAACAGTAGAAGAGACCTATGGAAATCTGAAGCTGGTGATGGAATGGTTCCTTGCTCAACAGATCATGCCCATCATTATTGGTGGAAGCCAGGATAATACCATAGGACAATATGCAGCATACGAATTTTTAGGACAGGCAATAAATCTTGTAGTAATTGATGAGCGCATCGACCTAGATGAATCGGAATTTCTTCCGCGTGCAAGAACATGGCTGCACAATATTTTTCATTACGATCCCAAATATTTATTTAATTATTCAGCCATTGCTTATCAAACACATTTTAATTCTCCTGAAATATTAAAAACTGTCGACCTCCTGTTTTTTGATGCCATCCGCCTCGGGAGGATGAAAGAAAATATTCAATTTGC
Source organism: Chitinophagales bacterium (assembly GCA_044448625.1). Taxonomy (GTDB): domain Bacteria; phylum Bacteroidota; class Bacteroidia; order Chitinophagales; family BACL12; genus UBA7236. The sequence goes on from JBIOHA010000195.1 coordinate 2,799, forward strand.
GGAACCCGAAGTGCGCGATGCCGATATTTTAAGCATAGATATCAGTGCAATAAAAGCTAATGATGCCCCCGGACATGCGCATGCAACACCAAATGGTTTGTCGGGTGAAGAAATTTGCCAGATCATGCGCTATGCAGGTATGAGCGATAAAATTACTTCCCTCGGTATTTACGAATATAATCCGATGTTCGACAACCAGGAATTAACAGCGCAGTTAATTGCTCAAATGATATGGTATTTTGTCGACGGATATTATAACCGAAAAAGTGATTATCCCATTATATCGGAAAAAGATTTTACAAAATATATTGTGAACATCAGCGACAACGATTACGATCTCACATTTTGGAAAAGCAATAAGACTGGAAGATGGTGGGTGGAAGTTCCATTTATTGTTCAACAGCGTTTTGAAAGGCATCAACTCGTTCCCTGCTCATACGAAGATTATGAAGCTGCAGTAAAAAATGAAGTGCCGGAAAAATGGCTGAGGATATTTCAGAAACTGGGGTGATTTGCTGATTAGCAAATTAGCAGATTAGCAAATGAACAGCCAACAGCCGGATTCTGCTTCGGGTAGGTATGCAGTTCATTGCGAGGTGGTGTTAATTGTTTTCGCGTCCGAAGAATAAACAACAACCACCGAAGCAATCTCATCGTGTTGAATATTGTCCTCCGGCGCTCAACAGATTGCTTCGCTCGTTCCTCGCTCGCAATGACAGTACTCAGGAGCAATCTGTTACTCAATAATCCTCTCCAACATAATCCCACGTGAACCTTTCAGCAATACTGTTGCACCAATAAATGACTGTTGAACAAACCAGTCCTTCGTTTCTTCGCTGTTGCTGAATTGCAGGACATTTTCTGAAGGAAATTTCATGAACTCGGGCCCTACTGTAATTATTTTATTGAATTTATATTTCAGGGCGAGTTCCAGCATTTGCCGGTGCTCTTCTCCGGAATAAATACCCAATTCCAGCATATCGCCCATGATCACAATTTTGTTTTCTGCTTTTAGCTGATGAAAATTATCGAGTGCTGCTTTCAGGCTTGATGGGTTTGAATTATATGCATCTAAAATAAAATAGTTGTCTCCTATTTTTTTTAATTCGCTGCGGTTATTGCCAGGGAGATAATTTTCGATCGCTTTTTTTATTTCATCATATCCCACATCAAAATATTTTCCAATGCAGGCAGCAGCTAAAATATTATCCGCATTATAATTGCCCACGAGGTGCGAATGAATTACCACTTCGCTGTCAATTTCAACAACTGCAAATTCCGACCCTTCATGTATTTTTCCTTTCAGGTAATCATCATCATAACCATATTTCACCACCCTCTTGTAACCAGAAATTACGTCGTCCAATATTTTCTGACCGCTGTTGGTAAAAATGACGCCGCCTTTATTCATCACATAAAAAAATAATTCTGACTTCGCTTTTTTAATGGCGTCCATTCCGCCAAATTCGCCCAGATGCGCTTTGCCGATATTGGTTATCAATCCATAATCAGGATCGGCGATCAAACAAAGCTGTTCTATTTCTTTAAGATGGTTGGCGCCCATTTCAATTATCGCAAATTCACAATCCGGTTTTATCGATAATAAAGTTAGCGGCACTCCGATATGATTATTCAAATTCCCTTTGGTGGCATTTACTTTATATTTGGCAGCAAGAACTGATGCTATTAATTCTTTGGTAGTTGTTTTACCATTCGAGCCGGTCAATGCTAAAACAGGGAAATGAAATTTACTCCGGTATAATTTTGCAAGCTGCTGGAGTGCAATTAAACTATCATCAACTAAAATACATTTTTCAGTTATTGCAAAATCGGGATTATCAACTACACAATAACCTGCTCCTTTTTCCAATGCGGCAGCAGCAAAAATATTTCCATCAACATGTTCACCTTTCAATGCGAAAAATATTTCTCCGCCATTAATACTTCTGGTATCAATACTGACTCCGTTTGATTCGAGGAAGAGGTTGAATATTTTTTCGATTGTTTGATTCATTGGGAAGTAAAAGTAGAAAATAAGTGTTGAACAGTCGTTTCCCGCAAAGCACGCAAAGAGCAAAGTGCGCAAAGAATTTAAAATTGGTACCGGCCTTTTTTACAAAATACATTTTACAAAAAGATCCGTTCTTTATCCGCCGCATCCGCTTCATCTGCGTTCATGTATTTCCATAAAAAAACCCTCCGCAATCTGGAGGGTTTCGATATTATTTCACAAACGGATCAGAATTTATTCAGATTCCTGTTGGTTTTATTTGTTTTTGCCTGTTTCTTGGTTTTCTTGAAGTTGTTGCCACCTTTGGTTTCATTGTCAACGTCGCCACCTAAGCGGATCATTGCGCAACGGAAACCGATTGTTGCAGTAGATAGATCTTCTTCAAGATACCTGCGTGTTCCGGGTGAGCACCAAAATGCTTCATCTGCCCATGAGCCGCCTTTATATACTCTTGCATTATCGCTGATGAGCGTTGTTTTTCCATATTCGTAGGTAACCAATGAAGTTGAATCGCCATCGAGATAATCCACCACATATCCTTTTTTATAGTTACGGCGGTTTACTGATTCTTCATCTTTTACAGGGCGGTATTTAATGCGGCCCAAAGAATCGAGCAGCGGATAATTATCCTCATCAAGATCTCTTACCACATATTCGTTACCACGGTAAGGATTAAGGTCTTCCATATCGAAATAGGTAGTTGGGCGATAAACATCGGCAACCCATTCATTTACGTTACCGGCCATATTATAAAGACCGTAATCATTTGGCATAAATGAATAAACAGGGGCTGTAATTATTGAATTATCGTTTAACCTTCCTGCAACACCGGCATAATCGCCACGTCCTCTTTTGAAG
>JBIOHA010000196.1:0-5592 GCA_044448625.1 Chitinophagales bacterium
CAGATATGGTGATGGTTTATTTGAAACCATTTTTGTTTCCGATCAGAATCCATTGTTTATAGATTTACATTTTAACAGGCTGGTTGCTGGAATGCAGATGCTTGAAATTGACATTCCGGTCGAATGGAATACTGATTATTTTAAGAACACAATACACGAACTTGCTACAAGAAATAATTTTCAGAATGCACGATGTCGGATCACCGTTTGGAGAGAAGGGGAGGGGTTCTATCTACCACAAACTAATTCGGCTTCTTTATTAATTGAATTGTTCTCCAGTGTCGCAAATGAATATATACTTAATGAAAAAGGTGTTGTATTGGGTGTATTTGAAAAAATCCCAAAACCGATCCATCCACTTTCTGTATTTAAGACAGCAAATAGCCTTGTATATATTATGGCTGCAAAATTTGCTCGTGAAAAAAAATTCGACGACGTTGTTATTTTGAATAATGAACGGAGAATTGCCGATGCTGTTAGTTCAAATATTCTTTTCCTGAAAAATAATCAATTACATACTCCCGCTTTAAACGAAGGAGGAATTGATGGCGTGATGAAAAAAGTTATTATTGAATTATGCCGTCTTGAAAATATAGTTGTCAATGAAACTCAACTTACCATAAAGGACCTGATATCTGCCGACGAAATATTTCTTACCAATGTGATAAGTGGAATAAGGTGGGTGGGTGAATTTCAAAATAGAAAGTATGGGAATAAATTTTCAACGGACCTGATCTATATTGTGAATGAAGCGATTCGGAATAATTGAGCTCCTGTTCTAAATAATATTCACTTTTTGCACAAATGATTTTTCATCCTGATTTAACACCATAAAATATAAACCTGTTGGAAATGAATGCACATCTATTTCAGTATGATTCGATGTTAATTTCTGATGAATTATCCCCTGACCTGATATATTGAAAATGCTTAAAGTTGCCTGAGCTGTTTTCTCAAGTAAGTTTATGCATATTTTATCTCCAAAACAATAAACCGTTGCCGGAAATTCATTGATATCATTATCAATGGAAACATAAGTTATTGTGTCCCCTGCAAGTATGCCATTTTCACATTCTTTATCATATGCATAATCATGAATTATCAATTTTTTTGCAGAGTCTGCAACTGAACATCTAACCCATCCATAATGATAGCAGGCATCATCACCTAAAAACCTGGCACCAATGTAAGTACTGTCAGGATCAAAAATCCAGTGGCCTAATCCAAAATGCCAATACTCCGGATCAATTTCGCCCTGATAGAAACCCGATACCATTTGTCCACCTCCATTAAAACTAACCATGTCGTTTATTAATTCTCCCTGGTGCATTGCATCCGGATAATAAAAAGGTGAGCCCGAATTAGTAAAACTTGTTCCGGCAATTTCAATTCCCCCGACAAAAATATTATGGCGAAATCGATATATACCAGTAGTGCTGGTTGACCAATAAAAAATATATCCCTTTGAAGATTTTGAAAAAAATACATCAGGAATACCACTATTATCTAAATCTATTTCTGCCGATTCGTCATCAAATTGAAGGATAATATCGGGATCAATATCTGTATAAATTACCTGAGAATTTACTTCTGACAAAATCAAGTATACCCCCGCAAGGCAAGAGTAATTGCTAAGGCTAAATTTATGTGAATTCACGATTTTAATTTAATTGGTTCTAAGCTAATTAAAAATTTTTGAAAACTTTAGTTACGCCGCACCAAATAGTAAGATGATCGGTCCGCATCAACAGATTTTGCTTGAAGAAAATTTATGTCATTTATGGAATTGATTTGCTGGTAGCATCTCACCCAAAACAAAAGTAAAATGAAACTAATATTGAACTTCTTTGCTATCCTCTGCAGTATTGCAGCGTTTGCAGGCGACACACTCACCGTTACCTCACAACCCGACAAAGCAATTGTCTTCCTGAATGGCGCACAGCTCTTTCACACAAAGTCTGTTACATTAAGTGCAGGCCATACCGAAATTATAATGGAAGGTATGCCGATGTCTATCGATCAAAACTCAATACAGGCCGGTGGAAAAGGTGAATTTACCATTATTGATGTGCAATACAGGCTCTATTATCCCGAGCCTGTTGTGAACCAGCAATTACCCACTGAGATCCAAAAGAAAATAAAAAATACCCAGGACTCAGTGGTTGAAATTGATTTTATTCTGAAAGATATTGCCAATAAACGCGATGTTTTGAATTTACAAAAGCAAATGATGCTCAACAATAAATTACTACTGACGGCAGCAGGATCAGATTCATTATTATTATTGCAGCAAACAATCGAATACTACGATAAAAAATTAAATGAGATCTATGCTGAATTACTTAAACTTGAAAGGAAAGAATTAAGCATTATTTCAGAAAAAGCCAGGATACAGCAGCGATTATATGACCTTCAAAATTATTGGGCTCAGCAAAATGCACAAAATGAAAACAAAGGCCCGGTTCCACAAATAATTGTTAGCGTTGATGCTGAACTGGCAACATCTGCAAAAGTGGAGATCAACTATTTAACTTATAATGCAGGGTGGTATGCAACTTATGATATCAGGGCATCGGATATTTCACAGCCTGTTCAATTGAATTATAAAGCAAACATCTGGCAAAATACAGGTATCGACTGGAAGAATGTTAAGCTCACCTGTTCAACAGGAAATCCGACATTAGGAAATACATTACCGCAATTAACAACCTGGTATGTTGGTTACTATCAATATTATTATGGCCGTGATTACGATGATAAATTGGATTCTGCTCCCGGAGTTGCAGAAGATGAAGCAAACAGGGCGATGTCGCAAATTGCAGGTTCTTTATCCAAAGAGAAAGACGCAACAAATTCTTCTGCATATACAACAGCCAGCCAAACTATTGCAAATGTTGAATTTGCGATTGAGTTATCTTATAATATTCCCAGCGATGGGAAAGGACATCTGGTTTCTTTGCAATCGCAAACACTTCCCGCTGACTACAACTATCTTATTGTTCCTAAAATTGAACAAAGTGCCTTCCTCATAGCAAGAATTACAGATTGGGAGAATGTGAACCTGCTTCCGGGCAATGCAAATATTTATTTTAATAATACCTATGTAGGTAAAACATACCTCGACCCGCTTTCATTAAGTGATACACTTTCACTAAGCCTTGGCCGCGACAAATCAATAGATGTTAAACGCACCCAGGTTACCGATAAATCCATTGACCGGGTGATAGGAACTAATAACAAGAAATCAATGGCCTTTGATATTTCTGTAAGAAATGGGAAACCAATGTCGCTCAACATTATTGTTATGGATCAGATCCCGATCTCGCAGGACGATGACATTAAGGTGGAATTAATTGACAAGGATGGCGGTGAACTTGACATTTCGACAGGGTTTATCACCTGGAGGGAGAAATTAAAATCAAAAGAAACAAGTCATTATAAGTTGGAATTTGAGATCACCTATCCCAAAAATGAAACATTGAGCATATATTGAAATAGTCTTCAATATTGGTTGGGTCCGGGCGTCTTCGTCCGGACTTTTTTTTGAAAACACTAAACAATAAAATAAATATGTGGATAAATCATGTAGAATCCTTCCCCATTTTGCCCGTAATTTTACCGCAGAAAACGGGTGGACTGGTTAATAATTATAATAAACAGCTGAATATTGCGTTTTTTGATCGTGTCCCCTATTTATAGCATTAAATTTGTTCCAAAACAGCAAAAATTAAAAATGACATTTAGGCCCAACCAACCACACCTTAAAATTGTTTTAGGTTTCTTTCTTCTTCTTTCGGTTTCATTTTCGGCTTTCGCGAGCAATAATTCCAGTAAATCACCTTATCACAGCGATCCAAATCCCTTGAAGGTTTATTATTTTGGTTATAATATGGTGCACCCGGGCTTTGGCTTTGGAACTGAATTAAAACTTGTATGGACAAAAATGGAAAAAACCGGTTGCAGAGGATCACGGATCAGCGACAGGCAGTTATTATTTGTTCCGAATCTCGGTATGTTTGAAAATGAGCAAAATTCTTTTAGCGCTTTTGGCAATCTTGAGATAAATTATGCAGTAACCTACAATCACGGATTAACACTTGAGATTTTTGGCGCTGCTGGATATGCTCAAATGTTGAGTGAAGGCGAAGCTGTAAATATCGATTCTCCAAACAACAAAATGATCAGCACAGAGGCGCATAGCGGATTTATGCCTGAGGCAGGAGTTGGATTTGGATACGACTTTCAAAAATTGAATGGCAAAGATTTTCCCCTCGCCTTGAATTTCCGGGGGATGGCAACATCTACAAATATTGCTGAACTGGGAATTTACCCATCATTTACTGCAGGACTTACCTACGATTTTTAATTAATATTTAAGAATAAATTCCGATTTGGGGTTAGAGGATTTTTTACCTTTAACCCCAAATTTATTTTAATGAAAAACTTTACTTTTTTAGTGGTGGCGATGGCCTCCTTTTTTACGGTTAACGCCCAATATCCTCTGGTTGATATTTATGATATCGAATATAAAGATGATGCTGCGCTTGCGATTGAAGATGACCTTTCTGATTATGATGGTGACACTGTGAGAATACAAGGCATAGTTACCTACAATCCCTGCGATTACGGTTTATCCAGTACCGGCAGCCGTATGGGGACATTCCTGCAGGACCCCGATGGAGGACCGTTTACCGGAATTCATGTTTTGATCGACTATCCGGCAATTGGATATGCTGATCTCGAAAGTTTAAATGATGCTACGCTCTTTGTCGATAATTTCCAGGTTGGAAATATAGTCGAGTGCACTGGCATTGTTTCAACCTTTGAAGGATATACCCAGTTTTTAATACTTCCTATTGAAACCTCGATCGTTGGTTTTGGCCCAGTTCCTTCAGCAACACCTGCAGCAGTTGACGAATTCATGTACAGCGATGGTGCGGGCGGACAGATTCTTAATACGCTTGAAGGAGAAAAATATGAAGGTATGTATGTTGAATTGACAAATGTTTATGTAACCGATGTTACACCTTCAGGCCTGAGGTGGTTCTGGTATCTACAGGATGCTTCAGGAAACAAAATTCAAATCCGCGACCTGAGTGGCCATTTTAGAAATGATGAATATGACGATGAATGTATACTTTGGGCTGGAGGAGGTGCCGGCGAATCAAATACACCCGATCCTTTTACACCACCGGCTTTAGGGACCTATCTTTCTTATGTAAGAGGTGTCATCATCGAATTTACTGCTGAAACCCAGTATGCCATAGCACCTCTTTCCTTATCCGATATCGGTCCTGCACTTGCGTCGCCACCGGTCATTTCTAATATTACCAGAACCCCGGTTTTGGCAACGTCAACAGAGAATGTTACTGTTTCAGCTACCATTACTGATCTCGACGGAACAGTATCATCTGCCGATATCTTTTACTCCTACGGGATCGGCAATACCAGCTTTATTAATGTACCAATGGGAAATACAGGTGGTGATAATTGGGCGGGGATAATTCCCGGACCAGGCACTGACAGCACTTATGTCAATTTCTATATTTCATCTACCGACAACGACGGAAACAATATAAACTACCCTTCACC
>JBIOHA010000197.1:0-5534 GCA_044448625.1 Chitinophagales bacterium
ACTACAACCTCGGCCCCCTCGTCGGCAGCGAATGTGATACCCTTCTTACATCAATAAATAACTTTCCGATACAAAAACAATTTACAATTTATCCTAATCCAGCACAAGATTTTATTTTTATTTCCGGAGCTGTCAGCGATGAAAATAAATTGGAGGTTGCAATATATAATTTGATTGGAGAAAAAGTTGTGGAGCAGAATAATGTTTTGCTGGATACCAAAATATTGCTGCCCGAATTGAAAAATGGGATTTATGAGGTGGTGTTTAAAAATAAAACTACGATCGTCACTGAAAAGTTAATTGTAATGCACTAACTTATTTCGTTGCAAAGCATATTACATATTGACTCATAATAGTCATTTAATCAGACAAATCATCGTTCAGGCATTTCGTTACAAACACCAACTCTGAATGTGGTAGTCTCATATGTGTGTCTTTGTAGCAAAAAAAATTTGAAGAAATTCAGCTTGATTGAATAACTTGCCTCATCATGAAAAAATATTTTTTATATATACTTCTCTTTTCCACTACCTGTACTTCATATGCCCAGTACCGGGAGGAAGCATTATTAATTGTTGATACCCTCACCTCCCCTTACATGAACGGCCGCGGTTATGTGAACAACGGAAATAAAAAAGCGGCGGAATATATCAGCAACATTTTTGAAAAGAATCAATTATCCAAATTCGGGAAAAACTATTACCAGGAATTTAAAATGGATGTCAATACATTCCCGGATAAAATTACCCTTATCATAAACGGCAAAACGCTAATTGCAGGTGAAGATTTTATTGTCAGCGGAAATTCCGGTGAAATAGAAGGTGATTTTTCTTTGCTGCAAATTGATTCTAATATTTTACACAGCACCGAACAGCTTAAAAAAATATATAACAACGCTAAAAAGGATCAGCTCCTGGTATTTTATAAAAAAGATTTTTCAACAACGGATTATAACGAACTGCCTGGATTATTCCAGGGCACAAACTGTCTCAACAAAGCAGGTGTGATTGAGATCACTGAAGATAAACTCACCATGGATATTGCCATGGAGCAAATGAACTATGCACAGTTTGTTGTGAGCGCTTCGAAAATAACCGGGAAAATAAATTCGGTGTCGGCAACAATGCATCCCGAATTCCTGAGAAATTATTCTACCCAAAATATTATTGGTTTTGTAGAAGGGAAAGTAAATAAAGATTCGTTTTTTGTATTTACCGCTCATTATGATCACCTCGGCCAGTTTGGCGATAAAGCATATTTCCCCGGAGCAAATGATAATGCAAGTGGAATTGCCATGTTGCTTGAACTGGTGAAATATTATTCGCTGCCGGAAAATCAGCCTGAATATTCCATCGTATTTATCGCTTTCAGCGGAGAAGAATTAGGACTGGTGGGCTCGAAATTTTATGTTGAACATCCGTTGTTTGAATTAAAGAAAATTAAATTCCTCATCAACATGGATATTATGGGCACGGGTGATGATGGCATTAAGGTAGTTAACGGTGCCATACTCACCGATGCTTTTAATGCACTCGTAAATATCAACACAGAAAAAAATTATTTAAAATCTGTCCAGCCGCGGGGTAAAGCAGCCAACAGCGATCATTATTTCTTTTTTGAAAACGGCGTGCCCTGCTTCTTTATTTATACTTTGGGTGGCATTGCCGCTTATCATGATGTTTATGATAAAGCGGAAACCCTCCCGCTTATCGAATTCGACGACCTGTTTAAATTGCTTGTAGATTTTGAAGAAAGCTTTGAAGAAGATTGATCAATCACCCAGTACAAAAAAACAAATGAACCCGGCATCTCTCCGGGTTCATTCAAATAAAAATCAATAGTTAATCTTTAATAATTGATCTGGCAGCCATACCTGCTTCCGAAATTAAAACAAGTTGATAAATTCCGGGAGCATAATCGTGCATATCAAGCACAATATTGTTTTCTGTGTAATATGAATTTTTAAAAATTAATTTACCGTTGCAATCATAAATTGACAAAATAAATCCTTTGGATGATGCGCAATTTATTGTAAGCAATTCATTTACCGGGTTTGGATACAATTTCACCGACAATGAAATATCATCAGTTGAAGTAAGTCCTTCATCTATTGCACCGTCGCAATTATCATCAACACCATTTAATATTTCTTCTGCATCGGGATTAACAGAATTTGCAGCATCATCGCAATCCATATCAGATGATGAATAACCGGCAGGCGCTGTGCAATCGTAAATTATAAGATCAGAAGTTCCGAATCCGTCGCCATCGGCATCGGCGTAAAAAGCGATAAGCACTCCTTCGTCAATATTACCGTCGCAATTATCATCAATTGCATTGCAAATTTCTGAACCGCCAGGAATGACTGCATTATCTGCATCATTACAATCTGAAAAATCAGCAACATATCCCGCCGGCGGTTCGCATGCAATAACTGTAGTTCCAGCATCACCAAAACCATCGCCATCAGCGTCGGCATACCATGTTGATTCAATGCATTCATCAGATAGCATCACGATCCAAAAATCGCCGGGGCCACCAAGGTCGGCCTCCGTTTTATCGCCGGAAATTCCGGAATAAGAAGAACCTCCAACAACGTAATGGTTTGGCGCCACTTCTCTTGCTGAGCGCAATGTTTCATATTCACCGCCACCTAATGTTTTATCCCAAATTACATTTCCCATAACATCAGTTTTAATCACCCAATAATCTGTTGAATGTAAAACTGATCCTTCGGTCTTATCTCCGGAAATATCAGAAATTGAATAGGCGCCAATTAAATAACCACCATCAGAAGTCGGATAAATGGATTTGGCTCCGTCGTCACCATTTCCACCTATCGTATTATCCCATTCAATATTTCCTTCACTATCGAGTTTAATTATCCAGACATCAATATCGTATCCATAGCCAACAGTGTTTTCCGATTTATCTGCGGAAGCATCTGAACTTGATAAACCGGCAAGCATAAATCCACCGTCTGCGATTTGAATGGCTGAATTAATTCTGTCTTCACTGCCACCGCCAATTGTATTTTGCCATTCCACTTCACCAATAGTATTTAATTTGATCATCCATATATCAGCCGAATCGCTGAAATTATTTTCTGTTTTATCGCCGGAAATATCCGAATAAGATGAACCCGAAATCAGATACCCTCCATCGGCAGCAGGGAGCACTTCATTTAATATATCCAATCCGCTTCCCCCCAATGTTTTATCCCATTCAATATCACCGCTGTTATTTAATTTAATTACCCAGTAATCCTGATCGCCCCTCGCATTTTCCGATTTATATTCGCATGCATCCGATTTTGATGATCCTCCGATAATATAACCGCCATCTGTTGTTTGCTGAATATCTGATAAAAGATCATTTGCGCTTCCACCAATTGTTTTATCCCATTCCACTTCCAGTGCATTGTTGAGTTTTACGATCCAGAAATCATTAAACCCGATACTGTTTTGTGTTTTTAATCCTGAAGAATCCGAATCTGAATATCCGGCAATTATATATCCGCCATCTGAAGTAGCCCGGGCAACTTTGCAATAATCATCTTCTTCGCCACCAATTGATTTATCCCAAAGTACATTTCCATCAGCATCCACTTTAATGAGCCAATAATCATCATCGCCATAACCCGCTTCTGTTTTATCGCCCGAAATTCCAGATTCTGTGGAGCCCGCCAAAACAGATCCGCCATCTACCGTTGATTCAGCCGACCGATAATAATCAACATCGTCGGCACCGATCGTATTTTGCCAGACAAGTACAGGTAATTGATTGAATGCGCAAATGGGAAATGCCCAAGCGCAGCAAATAAATAAAATTGTTTTCATGGTAAATTTTTTAGTTAGGAGATTATAATAAAAGCATAAAGGTTATTTTACTTCTGTTGCAATGCAAACCGCTTTTAGCAGAGCATGCAATTTCAGGTGTGAAATGGTGAAACTATTTAGGGAAGGATGAAAACAATTTTTTTTATGGGGAGGATGAATGCCATGATCTAAATTTTTTCCTTAGAAAAGATCTGTGTTAAATCGCTTCAATTTACTATCTTTAAATCTCCATCTATTTACTAATCAAAAAATAATCAATATGAAAAAACTTCGACCTGAACTTACGAACAAACTAAAAATGTATTCGGCCATGGCCACCACCGTTTTTGCTACCGGTGCTGTCAACGGCCAGATCGTTTATACCGACATTGAACCTGATGTTATTTTCGATTCCTCGGGGGATGCTTATTTTCTCGACCTGAACGATGATGGCATCACCGACTTCCTGCTGTATATGGCCACTAACACCAATCCTGGTGTGTTTATGGGAATAATCCCTTACGTATCAGGTGTGGGTTCAGTTGCCGCATCCACAGGATCAAGCGTTTATATTTATCCGCTTGTTCAAAACGCTGGAGATATTATTTCAGCAGGGCTACCATGGGAAGGATATAATGGCCCGGTATTTCAATCAATGCTCAGTTTGTATTATGCATTTGCCGGAACCTATGGAAATTGGATGGATGTATCTGATGGCTACCTCGGATTGAGGTTAAATGTGGGTGTTGTTACAACATACGGTTGGGCTAGATTGGATGCTTCTGCCGATGGGTTTACTTTCACATTAAAAGATTTCGCTTATAATTCTGCCCTGGGTGCTTCCATTTGTGCAGGCGATAGCGTTGGGCCATCTGATTGTGTAAATGCAATTTCCGCAGTTACCTGGGTTGGTAACCTTGACATCGGGAATGCAGGAAATGGAACCGACCTCGGTTTTTCATTCAATGCTTCAAGCTCTGAAGATGCAGTAACTGAATACAGGGCTGTCGCGGTTAAATCTGCTGCAGCAGGAAGTTTTGATCTCGCTGCTGCCCAGACCCTGACATCCGATCAATATGTAGTTATTACTCCAACGGGAGCTCCATTGTATAATGCTGCTTTCGGTGCAACTACACAAGATTCAGATGGTGACCTTATCGCAAATGATGTTCCCTATATATTATTTGTATTGGCAGGCAGTACGGATTATACTCCGGCATTGTCTGACGGATCAGGTGAAATCACCCTTACGGATGTTCAAATTGCAATTGAAACAATAGATGCGATCTCGCAGGTGAATATTCTTCCAAACCCTGCTACCGACTATTTAACGATTGATCTTTCAGGTATTCATTCAGATATCACAATAGAAGTATTCGATATGATCGGAAACCATATTCAGAATTTGAGTTTTGTTTCAGGCGATGTACTTACTACTGATGTTTCTCAACTGCCTGCAGGAAATTATTTAATTAGAATTTCTGATGGCCAGGTAAACAAAACCCTGAAGTTCATTAAGCAATAAACCAAAACTTTCAAAAAGGAGACCGGCTGATAACCGGTCTTTTTTTATCTGAATTTTAGAATTATACCATTTCTTTTTTAGATCAAAACCCAGGCGCAAATTGATATTTGACAAAGGCTATAACCACTAGCAAAAATCTCCTTACATTAGCTTGAGATTTAATCTTTGCGGTTCTAATATTACCTCTTTAC
>JBIOHA010000198.1:0-5471 GCA_044448625.1 Chitinophagales bacterium
GGTAAATAATAACAGCTACAAAGATTGAATAGGGTTGAAAATAGTTGCAGGTGCCAATAAAAGCATTTTTAAAAGATCTTGCCGGGCAACATCGGCACAAACCTGAAATTATCACCTACCTCTTTTTTATAATCACTGGCTCCGGTTTTTGTGATCTTGACCATCATCTGGTCGTCATCCCTGCCAAGGGGAAGCACCATTATCCCTCCTGTTTTTAGTTGCTTTAACAATTTTTGAGGGATCTCTTTTGCCGCAGCTGTTATGATTATCCTGTCGTAGGGGGCGTGGTTCGGAATGCCTTCATATCCATCACCAAAAAATAATTTTACATTTTTATAGCCCAGGATATATAATTGCTCTTTTGCCTTTTCATACAATTTCCTGAACCGTTCTATCGAAAAAACCTTCACCTTCATTTCTGCAAGAACAGATGCCTGGTAACCGCTGCCTGTGCCTACCTCCAACACCTTCATGCCGGGCTCAAGCTCAAGCCAGTCGGTCATATAGGCAACAGTAAATGGTTGACTTATGGTTTGACCTTCACCTATCTGGAAGGCTTTGTCTTCATAAGCATGTTCAAGAAAGGCGGGATCCATAAAGGAGTGCCTGGGAACAGAATTAATTGCAAGCAGCACGTTTTGATTCAAGATCCCTTTTGACCTGAGCTGGTCGGTTAATTTCTGCCTTAAACCCTTATGGCGATATGAATCAAATTCCTGCATCTGCCTGATCGTAATCTTGATTTTTATATAAAGTTACCTGGAAATGAGGGAGGATAATTTATGATGAATTCAACCCTGTTGCGCACAAAACAAAAACAGTTTTCTATCTAACAATCCCCTTTTGCCGAAAAATTATCAACAATCTATATTTTGCAGGAAAAATTAACTCCCCCTAATTATTTTTACAGGCACGGATTTTGAAAACTCGGTTGTCTTAATATTCAAAACACAAAACCTCGATTAAATTTATGAATTTCCTAAAAAAATTATTTTTACCCATTGCGATCTTTCTAACCTCAATCGTCAGCGGTCAGCAAACTCTTGGGTTAAATGCTCAGAAAAATTATGAGATCACGCCCGCAGATTACGGACTCGTATTCGACACGATCAGGATCATTACTGATGATGATGCAAGCCTGTTTGGATGGCACCTTTATCCCGGAGAGAAAAACGATAAGTCGTTTAAAAAATCAGTGATCATAAGTCACGACGGAAATAAAAACATGGCTGAAGGGCTTGAGCAGGCCGGTAAATTTCTTGGCCTTGGCTTTCACGTTTTTATGTATGACTACCGTGGATTTGGAAAGAGCAGTGATTTTAATGTGAGTTCTAAATTCTTTATCTACCAGCAGTTTGCTACAGATCTGAATGCAGTAATTGAGTATGTTAAAAAATATCATGCACTCCTATCGGTGGATCTTTATGGTTGGGGAATTGGTGGCGGCCTGTCGCTTGGTGTAGGTGCAAATAATTTAAAAGTGCATCGGGTAATTGCCGATAATCCTTATTCAACATTTGAAACGGTTCAAAACCGCTATGAACAAAAATCCGGTCAGCGCATTATGATGCCTATCGGATATAATGTTACGCTGCTCGAACCCAAAATGGCGCTTGAAGATAAAGGGGATCATTTAAGAGCAATTTTACTCATCATTGGTGAGCAGGGAAATATCATGACCTTTAATGATATGGTGGAATTACAAACTTTAAAGAAAAAGGTAACCACTATTTATACTGTTAAGGGAGTTGATAATGACAAAAATTTCAGCAGCAACCGCGATGAATATTTTAAACAGATAAAAGCTTTTTACGAGAAATCGGAAGATTGATATTTATCTGTATCAGTCAATAAAATTTAATGAGGCCATCTGGGAACAGGTGGCCTTTTTTTATCTATATATTTGTGCTCCGTTTACAAACCATTAATGCATTTGAAATGATTCAGATAAAATTTGGGACAGATGGCTGGAGAGCCATAATTGCAAAAGAATTTACAACTGATAATGTTGCCCGCGTGGCAAAGGCAACCGCCGACTGGATTAAACACACCAGCAAAACACCTGTTGTTGTTATCGGTCATGATTGCAGATTTGCCGGCGAACTATTTACTGAAACTGCAACAAAAGTATTTTGTGCTGAAGGCGTGAAAGTATATATCGCGAAAGATTTTGTTTCAACTCCCATGGTAAGCTATGGCGCATTTAAATTAAATGCAACAGCAGGAGTTGTAATAACTGCAAGTCATAATCCGCCATCATATAATGGCTTCAAATTAAAAAGCGGTTATGGCGGACCAACAATTCCGGAAGAAATTGCAAAGGTGGAAGATATGATTCCTGAGGTTTACGAAATTCCATCCGAATCGTTGGATGAATTTATGGCTGCCGGAAAATTGGAATGGGTGAACCTGGAAGATATGTATTTTGATCATGTTAAAAATAGTTTTGATCTTGATGCAATTAATAATTCAGGAATTAAACTCGGCTATGACGCTATGTATGGTGCCGGCCAAAGAATTGCGCAGCGCATATTAAAAAATATTATTCCACTTCATTGTGATGATAACCCGGGTTTTAAAGGTCAGGCACCGGAACCTATCCATAGAAATTTAAGTGAATTAAGTGCGCTTATTAAAAATGACCCTTCACTGCAATGTGGTTTGGCAAATGATGGCGATGCCGACCGGATCGGAATGTACGATGATAAAGGAAATTTTGTTGATTCTCATCATATCATTTTATTGCTGATACACTACCTGCATAAATACAAAAAATATAATGGCAAAGTGGTGATCGCGTTTAGCGTAAGTGAAAAAGCAAAACGTTTATGTGAATATTATAATTTGAATTATGAAGTAACAAAGATCGGATTTAAATATATCTGCGGAAAAATGGTAACTGAAGATGTTTTATTGGGAGGAGAGGAGAGTGGCGGAATTGCAGTTAAAGGTCATGTTCCTGAACGCGACGGAATTTGGTGCGGATTGTTGCTCCTTGAATTCATGGCGCTTACGGGAAAAAGTTTAAACCAGCTTATTGAAGAAGTGTATACAATAACCGGTAGTTTTTATTTCGACAGAAACGACCTGCATTTAACTGAAGAATTAAAGAACCAGATCATTGATAATTGCAAAAATGGAAAATATAATTCTTTCGGAAAATATAATGTGCAAAATTTAGAAACGATCGACGGATTTAAATTTCACCTCAGCGACAATAGCTGGATGATGATTCGTGCCAGCGGAACCGAGCCCCTGCTCCGTGTTTACGCCGAGTCACCAACAAAAGCTGAAACTGATGAGATATTGAGGGTGGTGAAGGGGGTGTTGTTGGGGTGATGGAGCAGAGGTGTTGATTTCACGCAGAGTTCGCAGAGGAGCAGAGGGCACAGGGTTTGGATAATTGGGGAAAAATATTCTATTTTAGACAATAAAATTTTGTTTTAACCTTAAAAACTGTTTATGAAAATTAATGAAATCACTTCTGTGATTATTGAGGAATCAATTTATATTCACAAAAAACTTGGACCGGGATTGTTTGAGAATGTGTATGAAAAAGTATTATGTTTTCGATTGGAGAAAAGAGGTTTTAAAGTGGAGGTCCAAAAAGCGATTCCTGTTATTTTTGAAGACATAAAATTGGAAATTGGATTTCGGGCAGATATGATAGTTGATAATACGGTGTTAGTGGAAATTAAATCTGTTGAAACCTTACCAAAAGTGTCAATTAAACAGGTGCTTACATATCTAAGATTATGCGAATTGGAAGTTGGTTTGCTTATAAATTTTAATGAAAAATGGTTGACCGACGGATTGAAAAGAATTATTGATAAGCCTGTTTTATAATATTGGCACACAGAGGCCACAGAGCCCACAGAGTTATTGCGAATAAAAAATGACTAATTGCTTTCAATAAAGTAATCTGTTCTATAGAATATTTATTTGTATCAAAGTTTCAAATATTGATTTTATAATTTCAAAATAATTTGAAATTATGTTAACCACATTTATTGCTCTGTGTGCCCCGTGGCCTCTGTGTGAAAATTAAAATTTAATCATAACTAGTACTCATAAAACGAATTTTTTATAATCATGACCAAGAAGATTAATAGCAGACAGGTTTCAACAAACCACAGAGTACGATTTCATTTGAATGGGAATAAACAAATCCTCTTTCGACCAATTATATGAAAAAAATATTTGATAGAATATATTTTGTTGTCGGGAAAATTTCTTTAAAAATTTTTCCAATTCCTTCTCTGCGGCCCGGCGGTCTCTGCGTGACAATTATCTTTATAACAGTTTTGATGATCAATCACTTTAAGAGTTACTCACAAACCGATTCCACCAAATTCCTCCGCCCATTCCTTACCCCTGCTGAAACATTTAATAAAAGCCGTTTCGTCACGATCGTTTCCTCTGAGGCAGCATTATATACCGGAGCAACGATAGCGCTGTATAATTATTGGTATAAAGATTATCCGCATTCCGGATTTCATATTTTTAATGATGAAGGTGAATGGTTGCAACATGATAAATTCGGACATTTATATACCGCTTATTTTGAAACAAATCTCACCACCGGTTTTTATAACTGGACCGGGATGAAAGATGAAAATACCTATTGGGCCGGTGCTGTCTCCGGGTCTTTACTGCAACTGACCATTGAAATATTCGATGGATTTTCCGATAAGTGGGGATTTTCACTCGGTGATTTTGCGGCAAATACATTTGGTGCCGGTTTAAGCATGACTCAAAATTATTTATGGGATGAACAGCGGATATTTATTAAATACTCCGCTCACTTTGTTGATTATTCAAACTATCCCGATGATGTTCAACAGCGTGCTGAAGCTCTTTTTGGAACAACGGGTCCTGAAAAGATTTTGAAAGATTACAATGGCTCAACATATTGGGCAAGCGTAAATCCATCACAGTTCATGCGTGAAGATACCTGGGTGCCTAAGTGGCTAATGCTTAGCGCCGGATATGGCGCCGAAGGTATGCTCGGCGGATTTGAAAATATATGGTGCCCCGACGCTGGTATTTCGCCGGAGTTGTGCGATCCATCTATGCTGATTTACCATACCGAAATTGAAAGATACCGCCAGTATTATTTATCGCTCGATGTTGATCTCTCCAAAATTGAAACAAATTCATTATTGCTTCACTACGTTTTTAATGTGCTCAATTTATTTAAGTTTCCTGCACCGGCCTTGGAGTTTAATAAAAATGGTTTGAAGTTCCATGCGCTATATTTTTAAATAAAGCGGGAAAGACTCTCCAATAAAAAAAATCAAAAAACATTTAGAATACCTTTGCGTATTGCGGTTTAACCACGTCTTTCCCCAACCTGTAAATAATGATCAAAGAAAAATTCATTTTTCAATTGCTCATTTTGCAGGATAATAAACCCCCGTTCTTTTAAGAACTTTTCGTATTCACGAAGATCATACTGGTGAGGGTGGAGA
>JBIOHA010000199.1:0-5427 GCA_044448625.1 Chitinophagales bacterium
AGAAAACATACTTTCCTGTATTCATTCTCAAAAATGGACAATCGATCTCAAATCGTTTGAACTGATTTACTGGCTGAAAGTCTCTAATAGCAAATGTTTCAAAGAACTATTAATTTCGTATTTAGGACGGCAGTGATGAGTAATGAGCAATGAGATTGATGCTGTGCAGAATAAAATTCTCACCACTCACAATAAAAAAGTGACGAATGTTGAAACACGAAACACAAGTGACGAATATTACCGCCCACTGGCTCTGTGACAGTGACTGTGACTGCGACTGCGACTGCGACTGAACCTATTCTCCTAATCTAACATCCTCATCCCCCTTCTGATAAGGCAGATATGTAATAATGAATTGAAGCATTTCATTTGTCGTTTTCATACTGTCGAAACGGTTGCCGCGGTCGATGATGACCTGGGGTGGGAAAAAAGGATTGTTCACATTTTTTGATGTGTTGTTATAAGTGCCCTCCACATGAATATTTGAACCTGCCGGAATGTGGAGCATTTTTTTGAAAGTATAAAAATATTGCCAGCGGAAATCCCATTTATTTATTCTGATCAATGGAATGGTATCACCCTTTGGTGTTGTTGCATAGGCAAGAAATTTTGTCCCGATGAGATGCATATGCGGATTTATGGTAAGTATACTCATATCATCCTGCACCTGGTAATCGATGGTAAATGTTTTTATTTCACCGGCAGGAATAATGAGTGCGGGCTTAACCGGTGCCACACCCAGTGAGCCAAGTAATATCTCATAGGTTGGTCGCCTGGGAGGTGCAACATCGAAAAATATATTTAAAACAGAATTGGAATCAACTGTATCTCGTGGAAGGGGACCGAAATGCAGATCGTTAATAAAAAATACGCCTTGCTTACTCATTTTAAATCCTCCTATTCCTTCGGGGTAAATTGCGGGCGATACCCCGGGCAGATAATTACATACCAGGGGAACCAGAGCCGGGTACGTTCCATCGTCGTTTTTATTGTCCATGGCAGTTTGAACATCTTCGGCACCAACAGCCAAATTTGTTGGAATGATCTTTTCTCCACCGAAAACACTTTTCTTTTTCCCCGGTTCGTATTCAATTAAATTCGCATTCATATGATGCACCGCTTTTTTATTCCCGGGAATGAATTCAATTGTTCTTACATATTTATCTGTGGGCATTTCATATGGCACCTTCACCAGGAAAAAATGATCTTCCTTATTTCCTTTTAATTGTATTTCGGGAAATTTTATCACCATATCAGGAACACCGATCTGTGAACCATCGGGATAAACGGGTGCGGTGGAAATTTTTGATGAGTCGCCGATTGGGCAACCATTGTCCACCCAAATTTTAATCTGATCGATCTCCTGCTGCGATAATATTTTTTCGTCCTTAAAATTTGAATAAGTTGGGTCGGCGGGCCATGGAGGCATATAGCGGCTCTGCGTAACCTTAACTATTGTTTTTGATTTTCTTTTTATTTCTTCATAATTCGCAAGTGAGAAAGGGCCCGCTGCATTGGGACGATGACAATTGGTGCAATTGTTATAAATGATAGGAGCAATTTCAACAAAGGTGATATCTGTTGAAATTTTTTCTCCCTGCTTGTTGTCATTGCATGATGAAATAACAACAAGCATAAAAATTGTCAGGAAATAAAATATTCGCATCCGTAGGTTCATTGTTTTTCAATAAAGCATCCCACTGCTTTCGTTTTATTCTTTGCAACAGGCATTTCATTAATTACTGCTTCTAGCGCATCTTTTAGATAAAATTCGGTTATTACCTGTCGTTTTGAGCCCAGGTCAACCGCCCAGTTGTCGATGGCACCGCTGTATTTAATTTTGCCATCTCTGCCCAAAACAAATGTTTCGGGCGTAACTGTGGCTTTTAAATAGATGCTTAAAAACAAATCAGCATCCAGAAAATTGATCTGCCCGAGATGATAATCATTAATAAACCCATTTATTTTATCAATGGAATAATATTTTCCGGGGAAGATATTTATAAATCGAATATCCCTGTATGCCGTTGAAATTTCATTAATTGTTTGCGTATAATTTTCACTTACCGGGCATTCGGGTGATAGAAAAGTAATAACGGTGGCGGGGTAATTTTCAAATTCATCTAGGTAAACCCTTTCTCCTTTTATATCCTGTACCGGGATATCGGAGATCTCAAAACCAGTGGCTCTGCATGATAAGAAACCAATAAAAAAAAATAAACCTATTTTATGCGTTTTGAGCATGGCTTTTTAATGTAAGGTTGCATAATTTATACAACAGGCGTGCACCGACAATGGCATCCCATTCGTCTTTGCCGGGAGCAACTTCCACCAGGTCGAACCCGATTATTTTTCTGCCGGAGGTTATTATTTCATTCAATAAATAAACAGCCTGTTCATATTCCAGTCCCCCCGGTACGGGCGTTCCGGTATTGGGGCAATAACGCTCATCCAAACCATCAATATCGAAACTGATATATACCAGCTTTGGAAGTTCTTCAATAATTTGTTTGCATATTGCCGACCAATAAATGCCATTATATAAAGCATTTTTTATTTCATGATTAAAATAAGTAACGATGCGCCTGTTTGAATTATCTATAATATGCATCTCGTCGTCAGAAATATCTCTTACCCCTACCTGTACCAATTTTTTTACATTTTCATTTTTGATGGCATTGAACATAATGCTTGCATGCGAATAGGTAAATCCCTCGTATGCATCGCGGAGATCAGCATGCGCATCGATCTGCAGAATACCAAAACCGCCGTGCTTTTCTCCTAATGCTTCCATTAATCCAAGCGGAGTGCTGTGATCACCCCCAACTAATCCCGGCAATTTGTTGTCGGCAATTATTTTTTTCGATTGCGCAAAAACCGCTTTTTTTAATTTTTCAGATTCATTATTTACAAGAGCGATCGCTTCTGCATTTCCCTGTTTACCTTTTTCAAGTGCATGAATATGCGCTGCAGCTAATTTCCTGATTTCTGTATTTTTCTTTTTTAAGGCAGATGCGGTTTTACTGGTGAATATGCCCTGCTTCCAGCCACCCGGAAAATCATGATCATAGAGATCAATTTGTGTAGACGCATTTAACATCGCCTCCGCACCCTTTGCTGCACCGGCCCGGTATGAAACAGTTGCCTCCCATGGAACGGTAAATAAAACCAGTTCGCTTTCCTCATAATTAAAAGGCAATCCAAAAAATTGATTGTTTGCAACCCCCACCCCGCTCGCATCAAACGATTCGATCTTTGATTGTTTGTCTGTTTTATTTTCCATGGGCGCAAAGATAGGAGTCAGTGGGCAGTTGGTAGTCTCAGTTGGGCAGGGGCAGTGTGCAATCTATGTACTACCTTAGCAACGGAAAATCATAATCTTCTAGTTTTATTAGACTTGCCAGGTTTTAAAAACCCTGCAAGTTTAATAAAATGAAAATCATTTTTCATACTCCGCAATACACCACGACCCTATTCCAACCGGGAAGGTAGCCCACGACGCTTCGCTGGTTTGTTTCCAAAATATACGGTTGCCGATAAATCCTGCGCAGAATGTGAAGTCAGTAGTTTTATCGGGTAGGTCCTCGATCCACTCCAGGGAAAGCACAAAATCCTGATCAATTACAATGTTATAAGGCACAAGGTCAACTAATATTTGCCGCTGCCCTTTTACTGCTTTTACATAAATTGGGAGGCTATGTAAACCATCAAATGGTTTATTGTCTTTTAATGAATAAATATTTACTCTGAATAAAATGCTGTCGTAAACACATTTTGCAATATTAAATCCCGCGGATTTCAAATAATATTCCTTCCCATTTTTTATTTTCATTATTGTTCCGATCTCAGCACCAAGGTCATTTGTTTTAAATCCTGCCATAATATTTGGTTTGTCAAAAGTATTCCCCAATGTTACCTGTTTCATGTTTCGGGGCCGAATAAATACAGTATTGAGCTGTTGTATTTCCACCGTGAGGTTAACGGTGATATATCCGTTTGTTGCAGTTGCAATAAAATCTTTTACAATAAATGTTTCGGATCGGTAACCTATTATGGATATCCGCAGCGTATCGAACTGTAATTCATCGGCCAGGATTATTTTAAATGTCCCATCCACCTGGCTTACTGTGCCTACGCCTTTATTAAATATCCCGATATTCACAAATGGGACAGGCTCGCCTGAGCTCTTATCCTTAATTATACCGGAGTATTGCTGGGCTGTTGTGATCCCGGAAATTAAAGTCGTAAAAATGATCAGGGTAATTCTCATATAATTTTCCAACATGACGAAGTGGGAGCCAATAAGTTACACGCTACCGATGAGTTGTGTTTTAATATATTGCAAATTCAAAAACTGCCTCATCACATTTGTTGATTTCAGGATGATTCAATTTAACAGCCATAATACTAAACTAATACGTGCCGAGAAAATCGCAGGGTTTTGCCGGATTAATTATTTTTTATTGGAGGCAAGTACCCCGCTCGGACTTCAAAATATTGGTGTTTTTTTTGATTATTCCAGTTAATAAAAAATCCATTTTAATCCGCTCAATCTGTGTCATCAGCGTTCTTGCATTTATTCTTCCAGACAGTTGCCATCCTATTTTTTAGAATTCAGCCGGAGAATTTCACTCATTGTTTTCTTTTTGTTTTTAAAGATCGCCGCATCCACATAATAAAACGCTCCGGTATCGCGGTCTTCAATAATTATTTTCTGAGGGGAATAAGTATTTAATCCTTCCGGAATAGAAATTCCCGCAGGGAAAATGTACCAGCTACCTGAGGTACTGATAATATGCAAATTGCTGTCGGATATGCAGGAAAAAAATCCGGTTGCTTGAAATGGAATTGTTTGTTCAGCTATCCACTCCAGGTTGTTGCATTTCCAGATCGTCATTTCATTGTTAACAGAAGTACATTGGTATAAGGTATCACCCAAAAAACATATATCAAAATAAAGGTCATCAACATAAGTATAATTTTTATACGTCTGGATGAGTGGAATATTTTTTATCGAATTGAACTCCCTGGTCGACAGCATTAAATATTTAATTGGTTTTTCAGTAGAGTCGAATAGTGAAAGGCTGGCTAATGGAATTGTTCTAAACGAATTTACCGGCGACATCTGTGCAAAATCGATGAAACTTATGCAAAATAATGTATCATTATGTATTGTCCATGAAAACGGGATCGGGTTATTATTTCGTCTTTTGGTGCCTGCAGGAACAGTATATCTAAATCCGTTCTCAATTGTATCGTTAATATTCCCAACCAATAAAGTGGCGAGCTGAGTTTCATTATTTACTTCAATAACATAAAAGGTATCATGTTCTATTATCATCCTCCTTTCAAATTCTTGTTGAGCGGAAATATTCCGGCTTGCAATGCAAAATAAAATGGGGAAAATATATTTGATCACTACTATTA
>JBIOHA010000200.1:0-5412 GCA_044448625.1 Chitinophagales bacterium
CCATATAACTGGATGGCTGAAGAATCAAAACATTTCAAATAATATTGCATTTCTCCGGCACTGCATTCGGAATACATCGGCCAGAATGGATGATCATCTGAACCAATACCATAAATCCAATGGGTAATTGCATAGCCGTTTGTATCAACATACCCACCACAAGGGTCAAATGCTAGTGCTAATCGTTTTCTTTCAACTCCAAGGTAATCTACAGTGTCAATCGAATCAACCATCAATTCTACAAAATCATACCCACCACCACTATAAGGATCAAGTAAAATTTTCTCACCGATAGTTAAATCAAAATCATAAATCAGCTGCTCAGCTTCCGAACAATCATTAGTTGATTGCATAAATACCTTATTACCTTCCACCCTAATAAAAAGATGATTGAAAACCTTTGAATAAACGAAGCCACACATATTGGTGTCGATTTCATAACCATATTGAACCACTTCACTTTCGAGAGTATAAAAAGTTTCATCAACATTCCAATGCGGATTATCATTAAAAGTTGGGAAGGGTTGCTGGCAGTATACAGCGTTTAGTGTAAAAATGACTATCAGTGATGGAACAAGCGTTTTCATTGTTTAAAAATAACACAATTACACTTAAAAAAATTACAGATTTTTGCCCCGAAATAAATTTGAGACCTTTACCGTTCAAACGCCTGTCAATTTTAATTTTCAACTGTTGATCATCTCATCAAATAAATATCGCCTTTTAAAAATCTTAATGATTGGATTAATAATCTTACATGTCAACGCATTAGCGGGACAAGAACCTATTGACATCCCCGTTGACACCTCGCAGGCAATTGTCGTAAAAAAGAAATTATTTATTTCACCGGTTATCGGTTATTCACCTGAAACGAGATTGTTGTTTGGTGTTGGAGGCGTATATTATTTACCTCCGTCAAAAAAAGTCCAGCATTTCAATGATTCGCTCGGGCTTGCAAATTCTTATCCCACTGTACTAAAGTTAGTGGCGGCTTATACCTTAAATAAACAGATCACCAGTAATTTCAGCGGCGATAGTTATTTTAAACAGAATAATTATAAGTTGAATTACACGATCTCCTATTTTGAATTTCCTGATTATTTTTTTGGCATCGGTAATTATACCGATACGGCGGACAAAGAAAGATTCAACTTCGATTATTTTAACATCGGCATCAACGCACAAAAACTCATTCGCGAAAATTCTTATGCTGGGTTGAAAACATTTTTCGAATATTCGAAGGTATATGATATTGAACCCGGTGGATTTTTCGACACAGAAGAAATTCCCGGTGAAAATGGAGGATTGAATACAGGTATCGGCCCATGGGTCACTTATGATACCCGCGATCATGTTTACTATCCACTTACAGGAATTAATGCAGATGCATCCATGGTGATACATAATGAAGTGATCGGCAGTGAATATAATTATGTTGATTATACCGTTGAGGTCTCTCAATTCAACAAAATAAAAAAAGATGATGTGCTTGCATTTAATCTCTATGGAAAATTTCTTCCAGGTGAGCCTCCATTTAACCGCATGGCAAAACTCGGCGGTGATGTGCATATGCGTGGAAATTATGAGGGCCGTTTTCGCGATAAAAATTATATCACCCTGCAATCGGAATACAGAATTACTTTTTGGAAATATTTCGGAATAAATATTTTCGCCGGAGTTGGAGAAGTATCGGATAAATTTTCAAACTTCAGTGCAGCAGGATTAAAATATTCGATAGGTGCCGGTGGAAGATTATTCATTGTTCCAAAAGATAAAATCAGCGTTCGTGCAGACCTCGGCTTTGGTAGCGATGGCGATTATGGGTTTTATATTTCGTTTAGGGAAGCGTTTTAGAGAAATGCGAAATGCTGAATGCCAAAAATGCGGAATTGTAGAGCCAGTTGGCAGTCGCTGCTTCAGTGGGCAGTCGCAGTCGTAGTGGGCAGTGGGCAACTTTGCAAACCCTGTTAACCATGTAAACCCTGCTAACCCTGCCAACATTTTCCCATTCCTATTCTTATTTTTACGCCAATGAAACTGGAATTCCGGCTTTTTGAACATTTAGGAAAATATTTGATCATGCTCCAGCGCATGTTCTCAAAACCTGTACGCTGGGAAATGTACCGCAAGGAATTGTTCAGGCAGATGACGGATATCGGCGTTGGATCGGCTTTTATTGTATTATTGGTTTCTGTTTTTATTGGTGCGGTTACAGCTGTGCAAACAGCTTATCAATTATATGGAACACCGTTCGTTCCATCTTCCTATATCGGATTGATCGTGCGGAATACCATTATTTTTGAATTAGCACCAACATTTACGGCTTTAATTCTGGCAGGAAAGGTGGGTTCAAATCTCGCATCAGAACTTGGGTCGATGCGTGTAACAGAACAAATTGATGCGCTCGAAACAATGGGAGTGAATACCGAAAGTTATTTAATTGCTACAAGAATTGTTGCCGGATTTATCACCATTCCGCTTTTAGTTGCTATCGCAGCTTATTCGGGAATTTTGGGAGGATATATTGCAACTTCTACTTCAACATTTTATTCAACAGATGATTATGCACGTGGTATAAGGATGTTGTTCGATCCGTTTGATGTCCAGCTCATGTTTATCAAATCATTCACCTTCGCATTTATATTATCTTCCATTTCATGTTATATGGGTTATTATGTTAAAGGCGGATCGGTGGAAATTGGAAAAGCCAGTACGCAGGCGGTTGTATATAGCTGCATTTTTATTTTGGTAGCTGATTATGTAATTGCCGCACTCCTCTTATGATCGAGATAACAAACATATCAAAAGGCTTTGGCGAACAACAGGTGTTGAATGATGTTTCTGCAATTTTCGAAGCAGGGAAAACAAATCTCGTTATCGGTATCAGTGGCTCAGGAAAAACTGTTTTAATGAAGATCATGACAGGATTGATAAAACCGGATGCGGGACATGTTTTTTTTAATGATCGCGATTTTTATGCACTTAGCCGTGACGAACAAAAATCATTGCGCAGGGAAATTGGAATGCTGTTTCAGGGAGGCGCATTGTTTGATTCAATGACCGTTGAAGAAAATGTGATGCTGCCGCTGAATATGTTCAGCAACGCAACAAAAAAAGAAAAACTCGACAGGGTAAATTTTTGTCTCGAACGTGTAAATCTTTCCGGGGTAAATAAAAAGTTTCCCGGTGAGATCAGCGGCGGAATGAAAAAACGTGTTGGCATTGCGAGGGCAATCGTATTAAATCCAAAATATTTATTTTGCGATGAACCGAATTCAGGTCTCGATCCAAAAACTTCCATAATTATCGACGACCTCATCAGCGAGATCACCAAAGAATTTAATATGACCACCATCATCAATACCCACGACATGAACAGCGTGATGGAGATCGGAGAAAAAATAATTTTTCTTCACGAAGGTGTCAAAGCCTGGGAAGGAAACAATACCGAGATTCTTGATGTGGAAGATGAGAACCTCAACAGTTTTATTTTCGCCAGTGGATTTTTGCGCAAAGCGAAACAGGCGATGAAAGACCAGGGGTTAAGATGAATGAAATACAAAGCACACAGATCCCGCTGACCCGGCAGACTACCGCCGATTTTTTTTGTTTATTATTTCTTCTTTGCCCCTTTGCACTTTCTATTGCTTGCGTGAACATGCTGTTGAAATACAGGAACGCTGATGACGCAGATTTAGCAGATTAAAATGGATTTTTTTCGTAAAATATATAACCCAATAAAAATAAAAGGATACTTAAATTAAACCCCATTGCGCTCTTTGCCCTCTCCGTCTTTGCGTGAACTGGCTGCCCAATCCCATTTTCCTTTTATCTTCGCAGCATAAATCAATTAAATGAGTGTATTAGTTGGAAAATATTCGAGAGTGATCGTGCAGGGATTTACCGGCAAAGAAGGATCATTTCATGCAGAACAAATGATCGCTTATGGAACCAATGTTGTTGGCGGTGTAACACCCGATAAAGGTGGATCAACACATCTCGACCGCCCGGTTTTCAATACTGTTGCGGATGCTGTAAATAAAGAAGGTGCAAACACTACTATCATTTTTGTTCCGCCTGCATTTGCCGCCGACGCAATTATGGAAGCAGCCGATGCAGGAATAAAAGTGATCGTTGCCATCACGGAAGGAATTCCTGTGCAGGACATGATCAAGGTGAAAGCGTATTTAAATAATAAAGATTGTCGCCTCATCGGGCCCAACTGTCCGGGAATAATCACACCCGAAGAAGCAAAAGTTGGTATCATGCCTGGATTTATACATCGTAAAGGACATATCGGTATCGTTTCGCGGTCGGGAACATTAACCTATGAAGCAGTTGACCAGGTTACAAAGGCAGGAATGGGACAAAGCACATGCATAGGAATTGGTGGCGACCCGGTTCCCGGAACAACAACTTTAGATGCCATTCAATTATTAATGGCAGATGATGAAACAGAGGGAATAATTTTAATTGGTGAGATAGGCGGAAGCATGGAAGCAAAAGCAGCGGAATGGATTAAAATTAATGGAACAAAACCTGTGGTTGGATTTATTGCAGGGATCACAGCACCCAAAGGAAGAACAATGGGTCATGCCGGTGCTATCGTTGGCGGAAAAGCCGACACCGCTGAAGCCAAAATTGAAATACTGGAAAGTTGCGGAATTCACGTCGCTGAATCTCCCGCAGTTATCGGAGAAACAATGGCAAAAGCAATCAAAGGCCAGCTAGCAAATTAAAAATAATTAGCAAATTAGCAGATTGGTATATTGATTCATTATTCATTACTCATTATTCATTTCTCATTATACATTGTTAATTAAATGACATATTTCGCATTCCTGAAAGGCATTAACGTAGGCGGCAACCATATCATCAAAATGGCTGAGCTTAAGGCTTTGTTTGAGAATTTGGGATTGAAAAATGTAAGGACTTTCATTCAGAGCGGAAATGTTGTGTTTGAATCCCCTGCCAAAGCTGATGTATTGAAGAAAAAGATAGAATCTCGTCTTGAAAAAGCCGCCGGATATAAGATAGTAGTGGTTTTGCGTACAAAAGATGAAATGGAGAAGATAATAAGCGGATACCCCTTCAGCAAAATCAAGGGGCATACTGAATGCAAGCTTAATGTCGGTTTTCTGGAGTGTTCACCTGAAAAGAATTCTGTGAAAGAACTTGAAGTACTGAACTCTGATAAAGAAATGTTCCTCGTTAAAGGTGATAATCTATATCACTTATGCAAGTTAGGATTTGCTGAATCGCTTGCCGGCAAGAATATTTTTGAAAAGAAGCTGAAAGTGAAAGTGACGGTAAGGAATTGGAACACAGTAAACAAGGTCCTCAACATATAACAGAGATATTTTTCCCTATCAAATAAACTCATCAATTCATAGTTTCGTATTCTGTAAATAG
>JBIOHA010000201.1:0-5341 GCA_044448625.1 Chitinophagales bacterium
AATTCAGTGTATAGAATAAATTACTTTTTAAGGCCTATCTCCCTCAGGCGTTCGTCGAGGTAATCGCCTGCAGTTATCGGTTCGTAATCAATCGGGTTGTTTTTGGTAACACAGGAAGAGAGGCAGGTAAGGTCCATCTCCGACTTCGGGTGCAGAAAAAATGGAATGGAAAATCGCGGTGTTTGCCATTTTTCCTTTGGTGGATTCACCACCCGGTGCGTGGTAGATTTTAAAACATTATTGGTGAGCCGCTGCAGCATATCACCTACGTTCACAACAATTTCGGTTGGGGCAGTTTTTACGGCAACCCAGTTGCCATTGGTATCCATTACTTCCAAACCGTCGGCACTGGCTCCAACAAGCAGGGTAATTAAATTGATATCTTCATGCTGCTCGGCCCTTATTGCAGATTTTGGTTCTTCTTTAATTGGCGGATAATAAATTGCTCTCAAAATGGAATTGCCATTGTGAATTTTAGCGTCAAAATAATTTTCGTCCAAACCGAGGAATAAAGCAATTGATCTTAATAAATGTGCACCCGAAGTTTCAAAGCTTCTGTATAATCTATAACCGAGGTCATTAAAATTGGTGATCTCATCCACCTTTACATTTTGAGGATAATTATCTGAAATCTTTTCTCCGTCCTCAATTATTTGTCCTATCTGCCAGAATTCTTTCAGGTCGGCAGCCTGGCTATGTTTTGCATGCTCTTTACCAAAGGAGGTATATCCGCGTTGTCCCGCTAAGCCGGCCACTTCATATTTTCTTTTCACCGATTCGGACAGAGCAAAAAAATCTTCCACGGCTTTATAAAAATCATCCACCAGTTGTTGATCGATGCCATGGTTTTGTACGGCAACAAATCCAACTTCCTGGTATGCTTTTCCTAATTCAGCAACGAATTTATTTTTTCTGCTCGCATCTCCCGATGTAAAATCAGAAAGATCGACGGTAGGTATGGTGTTCATACTTTATGGTTTGGGTGTGTAACAAAAATACGAAAATTGCGGATTGCGAAAATTGCGGATTGCGGATTTTCAATTGCGGATTATGTCTACTGATAAACGTGTAGAATACAAAGCGAAAATTCGAAATTGAAAATTCGAAATTCGCAATTCTTTTCACGGTTCGAGCCGCCCATAAAATCTCGGAAACGGAATTGTTTCCCTGATATGCAAACCACCGCTAAGCCAAAGCACCATCCGCTCCAATCCTAAACCAAAACCTGCATGAGGAACAGATCCATATCTCCGCAGATCGAGATACCATTCAAATGCTTCAACCGGAAGATTTTCATGTTTGATACGTTCAAGTAAAAGATCAAAATTATCTTCCCTTTCTGCACCGCCAACAATTTCGCCATAACCTTCGGGTGCGAGCACGTCAACGCCTTTAACATATTTCGGATCATTGGGATCGCGTTTCATATAAAATGCTTTTATTGCTGCGGGCCAGTTGTACACCATTATGGGACAAGCGAATAATCTTGTAAGAACAGTTTCATCGCTGCCACCAAAATCATTTCCATGCTCAAAATTTTTTGCAGACTCCAACCATCCCGGAATATTATCTGCTTTTTCCTGCAGATCCTTTATTTCATTTTTAATTGTGTCGATCTTATTTTTATTAAAATTGATCTCACCCTGTTTTAAACTTCCCGAAGCAATTTTCGTTTCGCGTTCACCGATCTCTGTTTCCAATAATGCTATTTTATTTTTTAATTCAGCGAGATCGTTTTCCATTGTTGCAATACTGTACTTTCCATCAACATCTTTTTCGCCGCGAATTATTTTTACCGCATCATCATAATGTATTCTTGGAAATTGCATATTTACGGCATTGGATAAAAATGCGGTATTGCGTTCTAATATTTCCAGCTCCTCCTTACAATGTTCAAGTACATCTTTTACTACCACTTTCAAAAACTTTTCAATAAGATCCATATTCATGTCGAGATCATAAAAAGCCATTTCGGGTTCTATCATCCAGAATTCAGAAAGATGTCTGCGGGTTTTTGATTTTTCTGCACGAAACGTCGGGCCGAATGTATAGATCTTTCCATGTGCCATTGCCAGCGCTTCACCATATAATTGTCCGCTCTGACTCAAATAAGCAGGCTTGCCATAAAAATCTGTTTCAAATAAAGTGGAAGTACCTTCACAGGCATTGCCGGTAAAAATTGGCGCATCCATTTGCAGGAAATTATTTTCCTGGAAGAAACTATGTATGGAAAAAATGATCCTGTTGCGCACACGCATCATGGCCCATTGCTTTTTGCTGCGCAACCATAAATGACGATTGTCGACCAAAAATTCTACCCCGTGCTCTTTTTTTGAGATGGGATATTCTTCTGCTATCTGAATAATTTCCAATGCGGTTACCTGCACTTCAAATCCACCCACCTGGCGTTCATCTTTTACCACTGTTCCACTAAGTGAAACCGAACTTTCCATAGTGAGTTTTTTCGATGATTCAAAAATTGCTTCATTTACCTTATTGGCATCCACTACACATTGTGCAAATCCGCTGCCGTCACGCAGAATTATAAAAACGAGTCCTTTGCTTTCGCGTTTGTTGCTTACCCATCCCTTCAACGAAACCGATTTGCCTTCATATCCGTTTAATTCACTGATATACTGAAATTTTTCCATTTGCATAAAACCTTATTATTGGCCGCAAAATTACAATGAAAATTCATGACCGGGAGATGAGGCAGCGGCATATCAATAACAAATAAAATCTTTTAATACAAGAGGAAATACATGGGCATTAGAAAAATTTTAGGCTTAAATTTGACGCAATATAGATTGAGAAAGGGATGTTAAACCAGCGATTAAGTCAGAAATTATTACAAAAATTATCACCTCAGCAAATTCAGTTGATGAAGTTGCTGCAGGTGCCTACTGATCAGCTTGAGCAAAGAATAAAAGAGGAACTGGAAGCTAACCCGGCGTTGGAGGAAGGCGATAATGAAGAGGCGGAACTGGAAAGCACTGAAGATATGTTCCGCGAAGATGAAAAGGGTGAGGGTGAGGAATCTACTTCGAATGAAGAGGAATCTACCAGCGATGACCTCGATCTCGACGATTATATCAACGACGACGAAACGGCAGATTATAAAACCAGGGATGATAACTACGGCGACGATGACGACGATAATAAAACAGTGCCCTACGCCGTAAGCGATACTTTCCATGAAAACCTGAACAAGCAGGTAGGCATGTGCGACCTTGATGAGCGCCAGGAAAAAATTGCGCAGCAGATAATTGGAAGCATTGACGACGATGGATATCTCCGCCGTGAAATTTCTGCAATTGTTGATGACCTCGCATTTTCTTTAAATATTGTTACCGATGAACATGAAATTATGGATCTGCTCGACCTCATCCAGGGTTTCGATCCCCCCGGTGTTGGCGCACGCGATCTGAGAGAATGTTTATTGCTGCAGTTGGAAAGAAAAACCCATACAAAACATATTAAGATAGCAGTGAATATTGTAGAAAATTATTTCGACGAGTTCACAAAAAAACATTATGAAAAGCTTTCACGCCATTTAAAAGTGGAAGATGATGTTTTAAAACCTGTTATTGCCGAGATCACCAAATTAAATCCTAAACCCGGTGGAAGTGCAAAAGAAGACGGCTCTGCAGTGTATCAATATATCATTCCTGATTTTACCATCATCAACAACGCCGGCGACCTGGAATTAAAATTAAATTCACGCAACGCTCCCGAACTACATGTGAGCCGTGATTTTAAAGATATGATGGTGGACTATAAAAAAAGCACAACAAAAGATAAAAAACAAAAAGAAGCGATATTATTTATCAAGCAGAAAATTGATGCTGCAAAATGGTTTATCGACGCAATTAAACAACGGCAACATACTTTATGGAGCACCATGTATGAGATCATGGCGCACCAGTATGATTTCTTTTTAACCGGCGACGAAACACAAATGAACCCGATGATATTAAAAGACATCGCCGAAAAAACAAATCTTGATATATCTACCGTGAGCCGCGTTGCCAACAGCAAATATGTGCAAACAGAATTCGGCACTTATCCATTAAAATATTTTTTCAGCGAATCACTCTCTACCGATTCGGGTGAAGAAGTTTCTACACGTGAAGTAAAAAAGATCCTCTCCGAGCTTATTGAAATTGAAGATAAAAAAATACCATTAAGCGACCAGGAATTAATGGAAGACCTTCGCAAACGCGGATATAATATCGCCCGCCGCACCGTTGCAAAATACAGAGAGCAGTTGGATATTCCGGTGGCGAGGCTGAGGAAGGAATTGTGATCGTATAAATACAAGAACCTGCCTTTGCCGGCAGGCAGGCGCGGATGACGCGGATGCAGCGGATTAAAACGGATATTTTATAATATGAACTTTGAGGCCTTTGAGTCTTTGTGGCTATGCAAATCGTCATGAAGAATAATACATGAACGCTGAGAATGATCGAACAAAAAAGTAGATAAGTAATTAAATTTCTCCGCGGCTCAGCGCACTCGGCGTGAAACAATAATAAAACTCTGCGCTGTTTTAATTCCTTCCGTTGCAAATCAAAAAAATAACGGATATTTGCTGATCAAAAATGGATCAACGCATTACGCTATAATGAAAAAAGTCTTCGGTCATTTTTTTTCCATTCTTTTTATTCCGCTTTTATTGCCGCTATATGGAACGTTGTATGTAATTTATTCTGATCCTTATGAATTTCCCGACAAAGCGCAGAATATGCTGATGATATTGCGGGTGGGTTTTCTCACTTTTGTTTTTCCGGCCATCACTATTTTATTGTTGGTGGCATTGAAATTTATTAAATCGGTAAATATTTACGACAGGCAGGAACGTATAGTGCCATATATTGCTGCAGGCTTTTTTTATATCTGGGCATTTTTTGTTTTTTATAAGGAAGGGTTTTATCCGCAGATCACATATATTTTATTGGGATCGACCATTGCGGTATTTGTTGATTTTATGATCAATGTTTTAATGGTGAAAGTAAGTATGCATGCCACCGGCGCCGGAGGCATGATTGCAACAATATTGCTGCTCATGCCTTATGCTTATTATAGTTCTTTAGGTGTATTGGTCGCAACTATTATTGTTGCCGGATGTATCGGCACCGCCCGGCTCGCATTAAACGCACATTCTGAAAGAGAGATTTATTTAGGGTATCTAACAGGATTTTTCAGCTTTATGGTGGCTTCCAATTTCTTCCAGATCATTTCGTGAATGTCAGGCTACGAAGGACAAAGGCACGAAATAAATGTACCAATGTTCCAATTTCTAATGTGCTGATGTGCTAATTAAAAAAAAGTGCTAATGAAC
>JBIOHA010000202.1:0-5252 GCA_044448625.1 Chitinophagales bacterium
ACATTTTACCGCCGATGATTCACTGGCATCAAATTCAATTACAGCTTTATTTACCGATTCGAAGGGTAATATCTGGATTGCAACAGATGATGAAGGCATAATGAAATATGATGGCAATCAATTTATAACCTATACCTATTTTGACAATGGATTGATCAGCAATAATATTTCCTGCATTGCCGAAGATGAGAAAGGGTTGCTATGGTTCGGAAGCCCTGAAGATGGAATTTGCAGTTTCAACGGAAATGATTTTTCTTTCTTTACCGATAATGATGTACTCACGTCGAATAATGTTTCCTCTATCACCTTCGATCAGCATCAAAATATTTGGGCTGGATTAAATAATGGAATCGATCAATTGATATTTAATGCAGATTCCACAATAACAACTAAACATTTCGACGAATACGACGGATTTACGGGAATTAAAAATTATCGCAACGCCATCCTCTGCGAAAATAGCGGTCATATATTATTCGGCACTGTGAACGGATTGTTCAGATATAATCCTGATGAAGATGTAATTGCCCAAACCCAACCATTAGTTGAATTGCGCAACATCAGGCTTTTTTATGAAAATACCGATTGGGCTCCTTATAGCGATACATTGACGGGTTGGTATAATTTACCGGTGAATTTGCAATTGCCTTATGATAAAAATCATATCACATTTGATTTCAGCGCATTGTTCTTTTCTGTCCACGAAAAAATAAATTATGAAGTTCAACTCGAGGGATTTGAAGAAAGCTGGCAGAATATCGGTACCAATACTTCAATGACCTATTCAAATCTTAAACCAGGGAAATATACATTCAAAGTAAAAGCGAAAAATGCAGATGGTGTTTGGAGCGAACCGGTATCTTATTCTTTCGTTATAAGCAAACCATTTTGGTCGACATTATTTTTCCAGATCGGTTGCGGAATATTGTTATTGTCGTCGATTTTTATTTTTAATTATTTCCGCAATAGGCAATTGAGAAAACGATCGCACCAGTTAGAAAAAACTGTGCAACAACGAACAACCGAATTAGAACAGCAAAAGATCAGGGCTGAAGAATCAGCTAAAAGAGCAGAGCGCTCAGAAAAGGCGAAAGAAGAATTTCTTGCCAATATGAGCCACGAGATAAGAACGCCTATGAATGCGATCATGGGTATGACAAGGTTGTTGCTGGATAAAGAGCCGAAAGAAACACAATTAAAATATCTGAATGCTATCAGGCAGTCATCCGATAATTTGCTTGTGATCATCAACGATATTCTCGATCTTTCAAAAATTCAGGCGGGTAAAATGGAGATGGAGAATATTCCTTTCACGATTCGCACTTTATTGAATAATCTTGGGGAGATCATGAAATTTAAATCCGATGAAAAACATATCGAATTCAAAGTAATTGTTGATGATGATATTCCTGAAAATGTGATCGGCGACCAGGTACGTTTAAACCAGATATTGATCAACCTGACAAGCAATGCAATTAAATTTACTGATCAGGGATATGTTCATGTTCATTGTAAACTCCGCTCCCTCAAAAATAAAATTGCCCTCATCGGTTTTGATGTGGAAGATACCGGTATCGGAATTCCAAAAGAAAAGATCGACACAGTTTTTGAAAGTTTTTCACAAGCAGATAAAGCAACCACCAGAAAATTCGGCGGAACGGGATTGGGGCTAAGCATCACAAAAAGATTAACAGAACTATTCGGAGGAAAATTATATGTAAGCAGTGAATTAGGTAAAGGATCGGTGTTTACAGTTGAGATCCCGTTTGAAGTGAGTGAAGCAATTAAAACAAAAGAACAAAAAGAAGATGTTACTCATGCTGATAATGGCAACCTTGAAAATTTCAGAATATTACTTGTAGAAGATAATGTTTTTAACCAGATGGTGGCTGTCGATAGCATTGAAGCAATGTTTAAAGATGCAACAGTGGATATTGCAGAAAATGGTAAAATTGCAGTCGATAAAATTGCTGCATCCCATTTTGATCTTGTACTCATGGATGTCCAGATGCCAGTGATGGATGGTTATGAAGCTGCAAGAACGATAAGACAGCTTCCCGACAATGCAAAAAGCAAAATCCCAATTGTTGCAATGACGGCAAGTGTAATTAAATCGGAAGTTGATAAATGTTTTGAAAGTGGCATGGACGATTTTATTGCCAAGCCATTTGAACAGGAGGACCTCCGGCAAAAGATATTAAAATATGCTAGTCAATAATATATTGAATATTAAGCTTTTTGCTGATCCGCCATCATGGCAAACATGGTGGATATATAGTGTTTCACTTATTATTGGTGTTGTGCTTATATATTATGTTATTCGTAAAAGAATGCGTGATGCGGCAATTGATCAAAAGTTACTGAGAGAAAAAGTACGAGAAAAAACTAAAGAGCTGGAATCGGAAAAAGAACGTGCTGAACACTCGGAAAGGGTGAAAGAACAATTTCTCACCAACATGAGCCACGAAATTCGCACACCGATGAATGCAATTCTTGGGATGACGAGGTTGTTGCTGCAGAAAGATCCAAAAAAGGATCAGCTTAAATATTTGAATGCAATTAAACATGCATCAGATAATTTATTGGTCATCATCAACGATATTCTCGATCTCTCAAAAATAGAGGCTGGAAAAATAAATTTTGAAAAAATTGATTTTGATCTGAGGGCTGAGTTGGAGTCGGTATATGAAACAATAAATATCAACGCAGAAGAAAAAGGATTGTCATTATCATTGGAAATGGATAATAATATTCCCCAGGTATTGATCGGCGATCCTTACCGGCTCGGACAAATATTATTGAACCTTGCGGGTAATGCCATAAAGTTTACGGAAAAAGGGCGGGTATTGATCAGTGTAATTCCTGTTGCAAACGATACTGAAAATATCTCTCTTCAATTTGCTGTGCAAGACAGTGGTATCGGTATTGCAAAAGATAAGCTTAGTTATATCTTTGACATGTTTACACAGGAAACCAGCAGCACAACCAGAAAATTCGGAGGCACCGGTCTTGGACTTGCTATTTGTAAGAAATTGGTTGAATTGCAGGGCGGAACGATACATGTTGAAAGTGAGCCGGGCAAAGGATCGATATTCAGTTTTATTTTGAATTATAAAATAGAGAAGGATAAATCAGCTTCCGATCTTTATGTTGAAGAAGATATTGACGCCGGTAAAAAGTTAAAGGACCTGCGCATTTTACTGGCTGAAGATAATGAGTTCAATCAAATGGTTGCTGTTGATTCGCTGGAGGCTGTAATTGAAGGTGTGAAGATCGACATTGCAAAAAATGGCATTGAAGCTGTGGACATGGTGAATAAAAATGAATACGATCTTGTATTAATGGATGTGCAGATGCCTGAGATGGACGGACATGAAGCAACAAAAAAAATTCGAAGCAGCAATAATGAAAAGATAAATTCAATTCCTATTATTGCAATGACAGCCAGCGTTATTAAAGCTGAAGTGGAAAAATGTTTTGAAAGCGGAATGAATGAATTTGTAGGTAAACCATTTTCTGTGGATGAACTACTTGAAAAAATGTCGTCCGTGTTAAAATAAATTTAAACAAGCGCAACTATGGAAAACTATAAGCGGATCAATTTATCTTTTTTGGAAAACTTTACCAAAAACGACACCGCGAAGATGATCAAATATATCAATATGTTTTTATCGCTGGCACCATCGAGTATTGAAACTATGAAGCAACAATATATGGGTGGCGACTGGAACAATCTCAAAACAACGGCACATTCGCTTAAGCCGCAGTTCGCATATATGGGCATTGAATCGCTCAGGGAAAATATCATGCGTATTGAGGAATATGCCGGCGAAGAAAAGCACCCGCAGATCATCGAAACCCTTATCCTTGCTGTAGAAGAAGGATGCAACGAGGCGTTCCTTGAGCTGCGTGACGTTATTCAAAAAATATCTTAATATTGCACAGCAAAACCCAAATTCAATTATGAACAAGCAAGTAGTATTTATCGTTGACGATGAGCCGATGCATGCTCAAATGATGGAAGATCATCTTAAGGCAAAATATCCCGATTTCCAGATCTATAAATATACCACGGGAGAAGAATGTAATGATAACATGGATAAAGCACCTTCCATAATCATTTTGGATTATCATCTTGATGCAGTGAATAAATCCGCCCGAAACGGTATTGAAGTACTGGAACATATTAAAAGAAAATACGATGGCGTAGATGTTATTATGATCTCCGGTCAGGATAAAATTGATGTCGCTATTGAATGTATGCGTTCAGGTGCTTACGATTATATTGTAAAAAATGAAACCAGCTTTATAAGAACTGAAAATGCACTTGAAAGATTATTTCAACACCGCCTGGTGGTTGAAAGTCTCCATCGATACAAAAACCTCAACCGTATTCTCATTTGGGGATTGGTAATAATTATTATGGTGAGTGCGCTGCTTTGGTGGCAGGGGATAATTGGATAAAACAGCCGATGAGCAGCCGATGCTTGATACTGGATGCTGGATGCTGGATAAGAAACCCTATTCCGCAATTCATTTGATTTCGAATTGCGAATTTTCAATTGCGAATTGGCAACTTACTATTAGTGGGTGGTAATACCTTCAATCCGAAATTAAAAATTCGCATTTCGCAATTCTTTTCAACTTATTTCTTCAA
Organism: Chitinophagales bacterium; assembly: GCA_044448625.1. Classification (GTDB taxonomy): domain Bacteria; phylum Bacteroidota; class Bacteroidia; order Chitinophagales; family BACL12; genus UBA7236. The sequence continues at coordinate 4,658 of JBIOHA010000202.1, forward strand.
AAAACCCTTCCTCTCTGTTTTTGCGCACATTGTTCCAAACAAAATACCTTCCGTTCATTGTGATATATACTCCGTGTTGTAATGTTTGAACAAAGGACAATGCGCATCCCATATTAAATAACCCATCGGAACTGCCAAATTTATATGGGATCATAGCGCCGGTAAGTATAATTGTTTTTGGAATTTTTGCTTCGGCAATTAATCTTGCCGTGTCAACAATAGTATCTGTTCCGTGCGTAATAATTATTTTATAAGATTCGCAGCTTCTGCAGTTATTTACAATTGTCTCCCTGTCGCCGGTGGTCATATGCAGGCTATCGATCATCATCAATGTTTGGATATCAATATCAAGTGTACATCTCCCCAACCGCAAAATCTCAGGAAGATGTGTTGCATTAAAATAGAGCTGACCTTTTATTTCATCGTACTCTTTATCAAATGTTCCACCGGTGACAAATATTTTTATTGGCATAAACTGGGTTCTGGGTTCTGAGTTCTGGGTTCTGAGTTCTGGGTTCTGGGTTCTGGGTTCTGGGTTCTGGGTTCTGGGTTCTGAGTTCTGGGTTCTGGGTTCTGGGTTCTGGGTTCTGGGTTC
>JBIOHA010000203.1:0-5239 GCA_044448625.1 Chitinophagales bacterium
GGTATATATTACGACATCATGTTCAGTTGGTGCAACCGGCTATTCTCCCGGACCCGGTGATCCGCTCCTTGGGTTAGGTGGTGTTTGGGTTTGCTCACCGGGTTGCAATTTTGGTGGACTTTGGACTCCGACAATTGACGATGGATCAACGGCTTCACTGGTAGCCTGTAACACACCAGTTTGTGGATCATATGGAATTGATTTTACTATTCACCATAATCAATACCAATGTGTAACTGCCGGAGCATGCGTAGCCACCTGCGATTATTTGCAGAAATTCCAGGTTACGGTGGAAGGTGAAACGGTGACGCTTACAGCATTAGCTGAAGGAGCAACTTCATATACAGTTGTGAATTGCGCCGATCAATCTGGATGGCTTTCTGTTTCAACACCTAATTACGGTGTTCCGCCATATTCCTATTCATGGTCGCCACTCGGTGTTTTTGGCTCCCCGATATATACACCATGGCCAATGGGCGTTACCAATTATACCTGCACCATTACTGATGCATGCGGAAATACCGCAGTTGATGTGGTTACCGTTACCAATAACTGTCTTGTTCTACCAATCGAATTATTATCATTCAGCGGATACCATGCAGATGATGTGAATTTCCTCAACTGGGAAACCGGCACCGAAACAAACAATGATGTTTTTGTGATCGAGCGTTCTGCCACCGGGTTGAATTTTGAACCTATCGGCACCATTGATGGAAACGGTACCACGCTCAATTTAAATTATTATGCATTTACCGACCGTCAACCTTTTGAAGGAATAAATTACTACAGGCTTAAGCAGGTGGATGAAGATGAAGAATACAGTTACTCAAATGTGATCTCAATTAAATCTTCGGAGCTCAGCTCAACTGAGATAATTGTGAACAATGATGGATTAGGCGGAAGCCTGCTGGAACTTACAATTTTCTCAACGGGAAGCGGACTGGCTGATCTTATTATCTATGATGTAACAGGTAAACAGATCTCAACAAATAAGGTAACCGTCGGCAACGGGGCAACTTCTGTAAACCTTCAGTTACCCGATCTTGCCAAAGGAGCATATATCGTTTCTTTCAGCAGGGAATCAGAAAAAGCGCAAGCAAAATTTATCAGGTAATTACCAGCCTCATCACCATTTCAGCAATTCACGGTTTCGCTAATTAACTTTGCATCATGATCGCGGTGCAAAATTTATCTATTCATTTTGGGGGAGAGTTTTTATTTGAAGATGTTACGTTCGCTTTAAAGGAAAACGACCGTGTAGGACTGGTTGGAAAAAACGGTGCTGGGAAATCTACGCTTCTGAAAATTTTAAGCGGTTTGCAAAAACCGGATGGCGGCCAGGTAATACTTCCCAAAGACAGCCTGATCGGTTTTCTCCACCAGGACCTCAGCAAGATGAAGGGCAAAACTGTGTTTGAAGAAACACAAACTGCTTTTAATGAAGCCCTGGAACTGGATAAACGATTGCATAATATCGAACATGAACTAACTGTAAGAACTGATTACGAAAGCGATTCTTACCATGACCTGATCAACGAAATTCAGGAAATTGCACATCGCCTGGAAATAATAAATGTAACTACCATCGATAAACAAATTGAATTGGTATTGATGGGTTTGGGATTTGTTCGCGAAGATTTTGATATGCCGGTGGAAACTTTCAGCGGCGGTTGGCAAATGCGCATCGAGCTGGCAAAAATATTATTGAGCAAACCCGAACTTGTATTATTGGATGAGCCCACCAACCACCTCGACATTGAAAGTATCCAATGGCTGGAAGAATATCTGGAAACATATCCCGGTGCTATCATAATTGTTTCGCACGATAGAACCTTTCTCGACAATGTAACCAGGCGCACTATTGAGATCGTCAGTAAAAAAATATATGATTATCCCGCTACTTATTCTCAATTTGTGGAGTTGAGAAAAGAGCGTATCGATCAGCAGAAAGCTGCGCAAAAAAATCAGGAGAAATATATTGAGCATACTGAAAAGCTGATAGATAAATTCAGGGCAAAAGCAAACAAGGCAAAATTTGCCCAGTCGTTAATTAAAAAATTAGATAAGATAGAAGAGATTGAAGTAGATGATGAAGAAACCGCTACCATCCATTTTTATTTCCCAAAACCTCAGCGATCAGGAAAAATGGTGGTGCAGGGAAAACATCTCACAAAAATTTACGATACAAAAGTTGTTCTCGACAAAATTGATTTTGAAATTCATCGCGGAGATAAAATTGCTTTTGTCGGAAAAAATGGCGAAGGAAAATCCACGCTCTCTAAAATAATTGCAGGCATAGAAAAATATTCCGGTGAATTAACGATAGGCCACAATGTGCACCTCGGATACTATGCGCAAAATCAGGCCGAAACATTAAGTGGCGACGATACTGTTTTTGATACGATCGATAAAGTAGCAGCAGGCGAAATGCGCTCGCATATCCGCACATTGCTCGGTGCATTTTTATTTGGCGGCGATACTTCATTTAAAAAAGTAAAGGTTTTATCTGGTGGAGAAAAGTCGCGGCTCGCCATGTGTAAATTATTATTGGAACCATATAATTTGCTGATTTTAGATGAGCCTACAAATCACCTCGACATGCGCAGCAAAGACGTATTAAAAAATGCATTAAAAAATTTCGACGGATCGGTGATTGTGGTTTCTCACGACAGGGATTTCTTAAAAGGAATAACCAACCGTGTATTTGAGTTTAAGAATAAAGGGATAAAAGAACATATCGGCGATATTTATGATTACCTGGAAGCGAAGAAAATTTCCACACTTGCTGAATTGGAATTGAAAGATAAACCGGTGAAGAAAAAAGAGGTAATTACTGTTGCTCCTGCAAAAATTAATCACGAGGAAAAAAAGAACAAGGACAGGGAATTAAATAAACTGAAAAAGGAAATCGACATATCAGAAAAGGAAATAGCGAAAATGGAATCAGAGATCGCTGAACTCGAAAAGAAAATGAACGATCCCGGATTTTATAATACAGCAAACACCGGTGAATTGTTTTCAAGATATAACAACCTGAAAGAAGCCCATGCAAAAAAAATGGAGGTTTGGGAAAACCTGCAACTCAGCGTTGAAGAATTTACCAGGGGATAATTGACTGTAAAATTCTTTCAGAATTAAATGAATCTGTGTAACTCTTCAACATGGATTGAAATAGTAGAGGCATTGCCCCTGATTTTTTTGATGGGGATGAAACGGTTGAAGTTGATGATCAATGCGTTTTTATTGATGAAAAGGCAAATAATATTATTAATCAGTTAATCCTTTTATTCTTAAATGCTTAATATGAGACCGAAATTTATTTTTTCAATTTCAATTTTATTATTGTGTTATATCAGTCTACAGGCACAGAATTTCACAACTAATAAAAACCCCCATGATTCAATTTATTTCAGCAACCTGATAAAAAATATATTTGTGTATGAACAACCTGGATTAAAAAATGACACCTCGGGCAATAATAACATTAATAAAAAAGTCAAAATATCAGGCGGCATTCAGGTGCACTACTTAAATGAATTCAATACCAATGGCGACACAATCCGCGACCCTGATGGTTTCAGGGTTTTGCGTGCGAGGTTAAGGGCATCAGGAAACATCAATAAATATATTGGTTACGAACTGATGATAGATCCGAGGTCACCTGAGCACGGCGGTTTATTGCGGGATGCATATATTGAATTGAATGTGATAAAAAACCAGTCGATAAGAGTGGGGCAGCAAAAAACGCAGTTCGGTTGGGAAAACAGGGAATCGGCCTTTGAATTATATACGATCAACAGGGCAGAAGTATCAGATGGAATTTCGCGTGGTGAAAATCTTCGTGATATCGGTATTGGCCTTATCGGCAATATTCCCATTAATGATAAAATTCGTTTTGAAAATGCCATCACATTTACAAATGGTACAAAAATGAATATCAATGGACCATTTGATTTCAATACTAAAAAAGCGCTATGGGGAAGAGTTGGGTTAAGATATAAAAGTGATTTGCTCACAATACGGCTTGGTGGTTCTTTTGGCTACGGTGGGTTGCGATATCTTGGTGACACACTGAACATTCCAACAGATGATATTTATGTTGATTTCAAAAGAATTGGTGCCGATCTAGAAATTGATCATGATTATTTCTTTTTCGCATCAGAATTCGGGAAAGGGACAGATGAAAATGATACAATTTTTGAGGAACCTGTGGGTTACCAGGTTTTGCTTGCACTTAAAACAAAATATAAAATTGGTCCATTGGTGCGATACGATGCTTTTGAAGATGAATTCAAACAGCTCACCATCGGTGCATATTACGGATTGCCAAAAGACAAATTCAGGATCGTTTCTAACTACATATTCCGTGGCGGGATAAAAGATATTCCAGGGGGCCACGACGACAGGTTTTATATCCAGTTACAGATCGTTTTCGGATAGGCAGAATCGATTATTTTTTATCCTGCACAAAAAAATTTCTCACAAAATTTGGAAGTGTGAATTTTTCAATCGTATATTTGCGATATAGGATTTAAGCATGGCTTATTCAAAAAGAAATGAATTCAGCACCGATGAGGTCCAGCTTGCAACAATAGCCAAAGCACTGGGCCATCCGGCAAGGATCGCCATCCTGAAATTGCTCTCGAATGGCGAATGCGTATGCGGACAAATTGTTGAAGTGCTACCCCTTTCACAATCAACGGTTTCACAGCATCTGGCAGAATTAAAAAAAGCAGGTCTGATCAAAGGCGAGATCGATGGGCCAAGGGTATGTTATTGCCTGGATACCAAAACATGTAAAAAAGCGCTTCAATTCTTTCAATCGATGTTCCAGGAAATTAAATGCTGTTGACATGAAAATAAAAATTGCAGATATGGAAAACTTACCCGCCATTCAAAACTTGTTGAAGGAGGCCGCTCTCCCTTTTGCAGATATAGAAACCCATTTATCCGGATTTATAATAGGCACTGAAAATGAAAATATTTTAGCTGTTGCGGGATTAGAAATTGAAGATGACATTGCCCTGTTGCGATCGGTGGCCGTAAAACAGGAATATAGAAACAAGGGTTTGGGTGAAGAAATTGTTCGCGTGATCACCAATATGGCAATTTCAAAAAATATTAATTCCATTTATTTATTAACGGAAACCGCAGAAAAGTTTTTTAGCAGGATGGGCTTTGCCGCAATTTCGAGGAATGATGTTCACCCGCAAATAAAAAATACGGAAGAGTATAAAAC
>JBIOHA010000204.1:0-5238 GCA_044448625.1 Chitinophagales bacterium
CTAATGAACTGTTCAAGTTGAATAGCAGTGGGTAAGGGACCACCATTGCGAACAGGCTTAATTGCCCAATGACTGGATGTAGTCTTTACCTTACCCTGTCTTCTACAATCTCAATCTTACAAAAAATCTAATAAGTGCATTTGCAAACATAGGATGACCCCTGCTTAGACGACCAGGCATTTTTCTGTCCAGAAACCCCATCTGCTAATCTGCTAATCAACAAACAACGTCTTCTCCAGCTTCGCATCATGCCCATAAATATCTTTCCTGAAATTGATATTGCCATTTTCATCCACCCATGCAGTAAAATACACGAGATAAACAGGAATCTTCTCTTTCAGCTTTACATAAGTTTCTTTTCCGAGATAATAAAGCGAATCAATTTTTTGTTGGGTAAATGTCGAATCATTTCTCAATAAATATTCTGCAAACTTTTTTGGTTCTTCCAGCCGTATACAACCATGACTGAAATTCCGCTGCGATTCGCTGAATAAATTTCGCGACGGTGTATCGTGAAAATAAATATTATGCTCGTTGGGGAATAAAAATTTCACCCAACCCAAAGAATTACTTCCACCGGGTTTTTGTCTTATCCTGTATGGCATTTTGGTATACTTGTTCCAGTCGACATTACTGACATCAATTACATTTCCGCTGGCATCAAAGGCCTCCATATTTTCTTTTTGCAGATAGTTGCTGTTCTTTTTTAATGCGGGAAGAATTTCATTATTTAAAATACTTGGCGGAGGAACCCAGTATGGACTGAAAACAATATATTCCAGTTCGTCATTAAATATCGTTGTGCCGGTGGATGCTTTGCCAACTACAACATTAATTGTCCAGTCGAGTGTATCGTCGGCATAAATAAACATTTTATATGCGGGAATATTTACGATGATATAATTTCCCTGCGGTTCATCGGGAATCCAGCGGCAGCGCTCCATATTTATTTCGATCTGCCTGATGCGTTCAGGAATGGAAACATTGATCTGTTCAAAGAATTTTTCGCCTGCAGAGCCGTCCGGTTTTAATCCATGCCTCACCTGGAATTTTTTTATCGCCTCCGTTAGCTGCTCGTCAAATAAATTAGTAGAATCGTTTTCACTGAGGTCACCCAAAATAAACAACCTGCTTTTTAATTCTGCAACCACGCTTGCATTATCACCGGCCTTGATAAATTTTTTCCCCTCAGGTAAAACAAGCATATTCCATGAAATATTCGTATCGATACTTCTGTATGCTTTCAATTTATTTTTTAGCAGATCATATTGCGGATAAAGTGGTTTGAAAATAGTAAACGCATTTTTTCCTCCCGCCAAAATGGAATCGAGAATAGAAACCGATGGCACCGTTTTTCTTTTAATATACCAGTCGAGGTCGTTAGTTGTTTTTTCACTCAACCCGAACCACACCTTCTGCGCATAGATAAAAAATTCTGAAGTGAGCATTAATTCCAGTGATCTCGTTTTCTCGATCGATCCGGTATAATTATATGCAGGATCAGAGACGATCAGATATTTTTTTTGTAAATCGGAATAATAGATCACAGAATCTTTAATCCCTTCCTCATCGAAATTTTCGAGCAGGTTCATAAACAATCCACCCTGTTCTACAATTCCATATTCATTGAACCAGGCCGACTTGCCACCGCGATTTTTATAAAAGGCATGTATTTCATCTGCATGAAACGAAAACATCGGATGATCTTTAATAAACCCATTTATCGCAATCGAGTCAACAGTAAAGGGTTCAAATACTTTTTGAATGACAACTACAGAATCAGCACTCATCATTTCTTCAGGCTGCTGACGATTTTTTTTACAAGAAAGGAAGGAGGCGCCAACCAGGCTGATCAGGATAAACCGCTTTATTTTGGGCGACATGGCAAAATTGAATAGCGAAATTGCGAAACAATTTCGAGAAACCCCTTTTTTCAAATATTTTTACTCTCTAATTCAAAAATCATGAGCGATCAGAAAGACAAGAATCAACTGAACATAGAACTTAGCGAGGAAATTGCCGAGGGTATTTATTCCAATCTCGCCATCATCACGCATTCGAATGCAGAGTTTGTAATTGATTTTATCAGGGTGATGCCCGGTGTGCCAAAGGCCAAAGTAAAGAGCAGGATATTAATGACACCCCAGCATGCCAAACGTTTACTGAAAGCAATTGCTGACAATATATCAAAGTTTGAAAGTATGCATGGCGACATAAAAGACAACGAAGGTTTTGGTGGGATCCCAATGAATTTCGGCCCCACAGCAAAGGCCTGAATTCTTTTATTGAAATGAATGCATGATGCGATCATTCATTCCTGTGAAAATAATTTTTAACCGGTGACAAATAATAAATTGATATCAGTAATTATCCCGGTTTATCACGGCGAATTGCTGGTAAATATATTGGCAGAGCGATTGATCAATTCGTTAGAAAAGATCACCGGCGATTACGAGATCATTCTTATAAACGATGCCAGCCCCGATAATAGCTGGAATATCATCAGCCAACTTGCATCAGAAAATAAAAAAATAACTGCTATTGATCTTCAGCAAAATTATGGTCAGCATGCGGCAATAAAAGCGGGGCTTGAATATAGTGCTGGCGAATGGATCGTAGTAATGGACTGCGACCTCCAGGACCAGCCTGAGGAAATAATTAAATTGTATCATTCAATCGCGAAAAATTCTGACAGCGTATTTGCTTTAAGATCAGAAGGCAGAACGGGACTTTTACAAAGAGCATATTCACGGTTTTTCTATTTTCTGCTCGGCGCATTTACAGGAATTAAATTCAAGGGCCGCGTGGCAAACTTCGGGATCTATCATAAAGCGCTTATTAAAAGGGCATTGTCGATTCCCGCAAAATATTTCTTTTTGCCATTGGCTGTTCGACGGGCCGCCGAATTTTCAGAACATGTTGAAGTGGAACATGCGGAACGGCATTCTGGAAAAACAACCTATTCTTTTTTTAAAGCAATGCAACTTGCAATTGTTATTTTAGCTGCCAATTCATTTTTATCATTTCTCATAAAACAAGGAAATGATAATTATGTGATCAGAGAAATTATCAATCCGAACAAATGATCCCGTTCAACAAACCATTTATTGCAGGCCGCGAACTTGAGTATATCAGGCAGGCGGTTGTGAGTGGAAAAATTTCCGGCAACGGTGATTTCACAAATAAATGCCATAGGTTTTTTGAAACAAGATTCGGATTTAAAAAAGTACTACTCACCAATTCATGCACCGATGCATTGGAAATGGCTACTATCCTTTTAGATATTCAGCCAGGTGATGAGGTGATCATGCCATCGTTTACATTTGTTTCCACTGCAAATGCATTTGTATTACGCGGTGCAAAAATTGTTTTTGCCGATTCACTAATTAATGAACCCAATATTGATGTTTCTTTAATTGAATCATTAATAACAAATAAAACAAAAGCAATTGTAGCTACACATTATGGTGGTATTGCCGCAGATATGGATAAGATTATGAGCCTCGCAACAAAATATAATTTATTTGTGGTTGAAGATGCTGCACAGTCTATTGGTGCAACTTTTAACAGATCACCTCTGGGAGGCATCGGACATTTGGCTGCATTTTCTTTTCATGAAACAAAAAATATTATTTCCGGTGAAGGCGGTATGCTGGTCATCAATAATGAAAAATTTCTTGAACGTTCAGAAATAATCTGGGAAAAAGGAACAAACAGGGCATCCTATTTCAGGGGTGAATCAGATAAATATAATTGGGTGGATATCGGTTCTTCATTTCTGCCTTCGGAAATAACTGCTGCATTTTTATTCGCCCAAACAGAACATTTTGATCGCATTCAGGAAAAACGTAAAAATATATGGGATAGTTATTTTACATATTTAAGTCCCGGAGCAGAAAAGAATTATTATTCGTTGTTGCAAATTCCTGATTATGCCCAACATAATTTTCACCTGTTTGCCATTATCTGTAAAAATATTGATGAAAGAACATCAATGATCAGGTATCTGAAGGAAAACGGATTTATGGCGGTGTTTCATTACCAGTCATTACATAGTTCGCCCTTTTACTCGTCAAAGCATGATGGCCGGCAATTGCCAAACTGCGATATGTTTTCTGATTGTTTGCTACGCCTCCCGTTTTATTTCGATCTGGAAAGTAATGCGATCCAAAAAATAAGTGAATCAATAAATTCGTTCTACGGGTGAACCATCACTTGGGGAATGATTCAAATAATTGTGGGACAAAATAGAAAAGAACTTACTAAATGGCTCCCAAATTTTGTTATTCATGAAAAAAGTAGGATTTTCGTTGTTCCCTTTTCATTAACCCACATGCGACGAAAGGTACTTATAACGATTACCGCGCTATGCATAGGTCTGTTTTGGATTTCAAAGCAAGCTTCTGCGCAGCCTATAACCCTTTCCCGGGAGTTCGGTGTAAACATTGGTTTTTCAAGCTTTTTGGGCGACCTCGGAGGTTCCAATGACATCGGTCGTCCATTCTTCTGGGATATTGATCCGGAAGTAACCCGCCCCGCTGTTGGTCTTGTGTTTCGCCAGGAGATCATTCCACGCACCGCTTTCCGCTTTAATATCTATGCTTCCATGTTGCATGGCGATGACGGATTGAGTGATAATGAGTTTCGTCATTACAGAAATTTAAGTTTCCGTTCACCTATTGTTGAAGCTTCGGGACAGATTGAATTAAGTGCCAACAGGTTTACCGGAATGAAGAAGAAAAAGTGGACGCCTTATGTTTATGCTGGGGTGGGCGCCTTTTATTTTAATCCACAAGCATTATACGATGGTAAATGGGTGAACCTGCAGGAACTCGGCACCGAAGGCCAGGGGTTACCTGAATATCCCGACAGGCATAAGTATTCAAAGATCGCCGTTTGTTTTCCGCTTGGTGGCGGATTCAGGGTGCTAACTTATAACAATTGGGTGCTCGGGTTTGAAATGGCATGCCGCTTTACCACTACTGATTATATTGACGACGTGAGCACTTATTACGCTAACCCCGATTATTATTTTCTGCATTACGATCTCGAAACGGCTGTTATGGCTGCCACACTCTCCAACCAGTCGGATGGCACCCGCCCTGACCTCATTGAAGTTGAAGGCGGCCGCGGCGATCCAACAAACAACGACACTTATATTTTTGGAGGCATGGTCACCTTTACCTACCATATGGAGTTCCAGCGGAAAGTAAATCATATCAAATGCTATTTTGATCA
>JBIOHA010000205.1:0-5219 GCA_044448625.1 Chitinophagales bacterium
TCTCAAAGACACAAAGGTTCGGAAAGATTTTTTTATTTACAGGCTACAACCCCTTTCGCATTTCCATTTTTTTCTTAGTGCAGCTTTGAGTCCTTAGAGCCTTAGTGGCTATTTTAGAATTAATGTTAAATACAATAGCCACACGAAGATGCAATCCCGATAGCTATCGTGACGCAAAGATTTTATTTAGAACTTGTAACCCATTTCGCAATTTTGCGCAATTCGAAATTCGCAATGCTCAATACCCATATTTTATCCCCCACTTCTCCTTCAAATATTTTCTCATTTCGATTTCTTTTAGATTATTTCCGGGATCGTAAATGGTGGTGCCTTTTATTTCATCCGGTAGAAATTCCAGATCAACAAAATTGCCATCAAAATTATGGGCGTATTTATATTCTTTTCCATATTCCAGTTCCTTCATCAATTTGGTAGGCGCATTTCTTATCGCCAGCGGAATGGAAAGATCGCCATTTTCTTTTAGCACTGCAGAAGCATTTCCTAAAGCGACAGTCGCTGAATTACTTTTTGGAGATGAGGCGAGATAAATTGCTGTTTGCGCCAAAGGAAACTGGCATTCAGGATAGCCCAGCATGGTTACAGCCTGGAAACAACTTGTTGCCAGCAGCATTGCATTGGGATTTGCATTACCGATATCTTCACTTGCCAATATCAGCATACGGCGTGCAATAAATTTTGGGTCTTCGCCGCCTTCAATCATGCGCATCATATAATACATGGCGGCATTTGGATCTGAACCCCTTAAACTTTTAATAAATGCAGAAATGATATCATAATGCTGCTCGCCATTTTTATCATAGAGTGCTGTTTTTTTCTGTGCAAGCTGAATAACAAGGTCATCGGTAATTATTAATTCTTTTCCGCCTGACGACTCATCAATTAATTCAAGCAGGTTCAATAATTTTCTTGCATCGCCGCCGCTTAATCGCAACAGCGCTTCATCCTCTTTAATAATTATTTTTCTTTTGGATAAAATTTCATCCTCTTTAATTGCTCGCTGAATTAAATGCAGCAGGTCATCCTTTGTAAATTCTTTTAATACATATACCTGGCTTCTCGATAATAATGCGGAAATAACTTCGAACGATGGATTTTCTGTTGTTGCGCCAATTAATAATATTGTCCCTTTTTCAACTGCGCCTAATAATGAATCCTGTTGTGCTTTGTTGAAGCGGTGTATCTCATCAATGAATAAAACAATTTTCCCCGACCTCGTTGCTTTTTCAATAACATCCCGCACATCTTTCACTCCCGATGAAACTGCACTTAAAGAAAAGAATGGGAGGTTTGCCGATTTTGCAATAATATTCGCAAGCGTAGTTTTTCCTACACCCGGTGGCCCCCAGAATATCATCGAAACCAGCTTTCCGCTCTCGATCATTTTGCGCAGCACTTTTCCTTCACCAACCAAATGTTGCTGGCCAATAAATTCATCAAGGTTTTTGGGGCGTAATCTTTCGGCTAAAGGAATTGAATCGAAAAGCATATTTCAAAAATAATTAAATTAAAGTTGGCTGATCACAATTAATTCCTCAAATTTGTATGTCCAACACCCATTAAAACAACAAGTGCGCTCCATTTCTCTCATATTAATAACCTGTCATTGTAATTTATTTGCTCAATTCCCGGGTGATCCTGACCTTACTTTTGGATCACATGGAACAACTGTTACACCAATAAATGAGTACAGTTCTATTCACGGGTTGGATTTTGGATCAGATGGATCCATCATTGCAGGAGGAGTTTCAGAAAATGTACAAGAGGATTACAGCTTCAACCTTGTTAAATTTGATAAATATGGAAAAGTAGATTCCTCTTTCGGCTATCTGGGAATAGTTAATTTGGAAATTGAAGAATTTCGAATTTATTCTCAAGCTGGACCAAAAATTCAGATTGATGGAAAAATAATTATAGCAGGAGAAGTAAACGGACCTTTTCAGGACTTAGAGTTTGAAGATCAAGTGGCAGTTATCCGTTTTAACCCTGATGGAAAAATAGACTCAACATTTGGTGAGGTTGGGTTTATTTTTTCCAGGTTTAATAACAATAGCGCTGATATAATTCCAAAGTCGGTGCTGCTCCAGGATGACGGAAAAATTCTGATCGTAGGGCAATACTCAACAGCGTTCGGCGATGACAAAGATTTTATATTTATTCTGCGGTACAATAATAATGGAACGATAGATTCATCTTATGGTGATGCGGGTCTTTTAAAACTACAACCTGATTTTGAAAATATAGGTGAAAGGACAATCACAACAGCTCATATTCAACCGGATGGAAAAATTATAGTTGCGGGTTCTAATAGCAATTATGCATTATTAATGCGTATTAATAATGAGGGCAGTATAGATGAAACATTTGGAACCGAAGGCTATTTCCATTACAAATATTATGAATACCTTAATGTCTTTAATGATTTTGATCTCACTCAAAACAATAAAATATTAGTTGCAGGTACTACCGACGATGGTGATTTCAAATCAGGAATTATGCTCCGCTTAAATGGTGATGGAAGTATTGATTCTACTTTTGGTCAAAATGGAATTATCATAAATGATGCACCATTCATCTTTTTAATTGAACAGCCTAATGGAAATATTTTTTCGAGCCCCAAATTGACCCGATATACCGAAAATGGAGATGTTGATTGGAGTTTTGGGGAAGATGGAACAATTTATAGCGGTGATATATTTATTAATTGCGCTGAAAGCCAGGCTGATGGGAAAATTGTAGCGGGTGGATCGCGTGACTGGAATTTTGCTCTTGGAAGGTATTTGTCAGAAAACATCGCTGATCCTTTTAATAACACGCTCTTTTATATTTATCCTAATCCCATAGCAAATAATTTCAGTCTAAAGTTTAAATGTCCAACTTCTGTAGATGGTGTTTTACGCATTTATAATATGTCGGCACAATTGATATCTGAAGCCTTAATTCCCGGTCAAATTGAAACATATAATTTTACTGCTCCTGGAAATTCAATTAAGGGAATTTATTATTTTGAATTTCAAATCGGTTATGACCATTATTCTAAAATAGCTGTAAAAATGTAGTATCAATGAAAAAACCGGGGCCAGATATAATTAAAAAGCTTGCTGCATATTCAGTGCTGGCTAATTATTTGATGGCGACGGGAACCCATCTTTATTCTCAGGTGGTATATAATGATATTGTTCCTGATTCCATATTGGATCTGGAAAACGAACATTTTTTCATCGATATTGATAATAATGGAACAACAGACTTTCAATTTGATAATTATTCGTTTACTGCTAGCTGGACATATTCCTCAGAAGTTTTTTTCAGCTTCATTGTACAGGACCTGCTGGCAAGGCCGTTAAACGATAACAATGCTTTTGCAGGAATTTCGGTATATATTAATACTTCTTCAGAAGGGTTTATTCGATATTATCCATCTGCCCTGGAAGTCGGTATACTTCTAAATAAAAATATCGAATGGCAGACTGACGATGTACAAGTGCTTGCAATCATGCATGTAACAGTGGGAGGTGACGAGATTTTTTCTACAGGTGGAATTTGGGTGGAAGGGTATTCCGACAAATATCTCGGCATCAGATTTACTGATCTAGAAAGCAGGGATTATTTTGGATGGATAAGATGTGATGTGCTTGATGCAGGGAGAACTTTGGTAATTAAAGATTTTGCATATGAAACAGAAGCTGGCGCTGCAATCAGAACCGGGTCAAAGACCTCCATTAAAGAAGAACCACTTTCTGTAATTAACTATGTTGACCGCGATCTCATTCATATCACATTCACGCGAGAGCCTGAAGAAAACGTTAATATGAAATTATTCGATGTTAATGGTCAACTTATTATTTCCCGGATTCTTTCAATACAATATAACATAGTTGAAGTTAATGTGCCGACAGGTTACTATATTCTAAAGTTAGAATCACCGGAATTAAAATTATCAGAGAAAATATTTATGATGTGAATAAAAATTTAAATGTGGAATAAACCTCCCAGCCAAAATTTATTGACCTGAATTTATCTTAAAGGTCCTCAAAAATTACTCTTATTCGTAGCCATAACAATCCGCAGGTGATTTTTTGCACCGATCTGCAAAACATCAACAAGGTCCTGAATGGTAAGTGTGGCATCTGCTCTAAGCACAACCACTTTTTCTGTTGACGATGATGTTGCATTTACCAATTCCTGCTCAAGCAATTCAAAAAGCACCTGGCGATTATCGATAAAATATTCTTTTTGCGCATTTACCGTTAAAGTGATATCCTGTTTGCTATAGGTATCGGTTGTTCCACTTTTGGGCAACAACACTTTAATTACATTCGGATTGGCGAGCGTAGAAATGATGAGGAAGAACAACATTAAAAAAAACATAATGTCGTTCATCGAAGCCGAAAACACGTCAACATCGTAATGTTTTTTTCTTCCTATCTTCATTATTCTGTTGTATTAATTATTCTCATGAAATCGAATACTGCTTTTTGAAGTTTCAGTCCAAACCGTTCGATCTTCATCGTTAATAAATTAAAAGCACTGTATGCAATAATTCCTGTAAGCAATCCAAATCCTGAAGTGATCATTTTCTGATAAAGCCCCGCAGAAATTACACTGATGCTGAGGTCGTTGGAAGTAGATATATCGTAAAATATTTTTATTACCCCGGCAATTGTTCCGATAAATCCGAGCATGGGCGCAATACCGGCAACTATGCGCAGCACACCCATATGCTTTTCCATTTCCATGAGTTCGATATTGGCAGCAGTTTCAAGATTGGATTCCACTTCGCTCATTGGGCGACCGATGGTGTCAACTCCCGAATCAACAACTCTCCCGAGGGCAGTATTTAAATTGGAGGTATAACTTTTTGCCGATTGAAGATTGCCCCCCATCAATTGGTCTTTTACATGCGGTATGAGCCTGTCGTCAATTTTTGATTGTGTATTGATCGAAAAAAACTTATACAGCCAAACGTAAATAGTGATCACCAGCAAAGCGGCAATCGGATACATAACCGGGCCGCCTTTTGCAAATAGATCATACCAATGCAAACTCTCCAGGTTAGCCGGGGTATTGGTGTTTAACGGATTGGTTAACGTATCGGTGATCTGAAGAAATACTGAAAGCATCATATTATACTCCTGTTTTAAAAATAAAAACCCAATAAATAGACTTCAAAAAAATAAACTACAAATGAAATTAAAAAA
>JBIOHA010000206.1:0-5174 GCA_044448625.1 Chitinophagales bacterium
ACCGAGAATTATAAAATGATAGCGATGGATAACCATCCAAAGACGACTCCATTGGGTGTTTTTTGGTCGCTATGCATTGAGGAGCATTTTTATATTTTATGGATGCTGATGTTTTTTCTTCTCCCAATAAAAAGAATTCCAATTTTCCTGGTGAGTACCATTGCGATCGCATTGATATCAAGATCTATTGAACCGTTTATCACCCACAATTCCAAAATATTTTCTGATGATATTTTAACAACAGTCGATAATTTTGCTATCGGAGGATTACCGGCATATTTTCTAGCGAAAGATCCGGATCACATTTTTAGGATGATCAATAAAATTCCGTTGGCAATAAAACGCATGTATTTATGCTTTGCCATTCTTGCAGTTATTTTTCAGCAATATGTTTTCCCTGTTACCGATAATGTCATTTTTAATATTATCCGCCCGCTACTGATCGCGATACTATTTGCCGGTGTGGTTTGTATTTTTATTCCCGTTGATTCAAAGATCAGAATAGGGGAGCGATCCATTTTCACCAGGCTGGGAAAGATCAGCTATGGTTTGTATGTGTTCCATCTCATCATTATCCATATTGCCCTGAAATATTGCATGGACAATGGAATTAAAATGGATGCGCCTTTGCAAATTGGATTGTTTATGACAATAACTTTTACTGCATCTGTTTTAATAAGCAGCATTTCCTATAAATATTTCGAAAAGAGATTTATGAGGTTTAGAAGGAAAAGTTAGGTTAAAGGGAAATTAATTTGAGCATGTTCAGTAGATTTATTAAATGGTAAGTCTAAGTTTAAAGACAATCATTTCAATACTTTATGATTGTTGCAGTGAGTTTTTCACCAGGGGCGATAACTGCGATAGTATAAATTCCATTTGCTAGCTGATCTGGAAGAGTGACATTTTGTTGATGTTCGCCCGCAGTTTGAAATTCGTTGTTTAAATAGTTTATAATCTTTCTCCCCTTTAAATCGAATAAATAAATGGATATGTTTCCTGGATTTGAATTATAATATTTTATTCTCATGGTTCCTGAAGTTGGATTGGGATATGCAATGAGTCTTTTTTCTGGCAATACCTGGTAAATATCAGTTAAGTCAATTGATGACAAATACCTTGCAACTGCAAATTCGATATAACCACTCGTTAAAGGTTCGGAAAAAGCGGCAATTAAAATATTTCCGTCAGGTTGTATAGTGATCGCTTCTGCTCCGTCAAAACCTGCACCAATTGTTGTTTTTACAAGGCCAAGGTCGCCAAATGTTTCATCAATTATTCCATTTGAAAAATACCTTGCGAGTGCTATTTGTGATTCTCCGTCTATGATGTCAGTATATCCAGCTAATACTATTTTTCCATCCTCCTGAATGGCAACATCAATGATTTTCACACTTACACCAAACCATGTGTTCACCATGCCTCCGTCACCAAAACCCGGATCAAGGGTTCCGTTTGAATTATATCTGATCATGCAGGGTTTGGCGCTATAGGTGTTAATGAACCCGGATACAATTATTTTTTCGTCGCTCTGTAATTTCATTGAAGAGTTAAAAAAATAATCAAGATAAAAGTCAATTATTGTTAATCCGCTTATACCAAAGCTGGAATCAATTGAACCGTCGGAATTAAATCTGCCTAAATTAGATCCCATCGCGATTATTTTCCCGTCATTTTGGAGCAATATTTTTTTTCCGGATTCTATATCTTCATTTCTCACTACACCGTTAATACCAAAGGTGCTGTCAAGATCTCCATTTATATTAAATCGAACTAAACCAAAATCACCTCCTATCGAACCGGCTGCAAGAAATTTACCATCCGGTTGCAGTTGAAGGGAGTATAAATTTCCGCCTTCTCCTTCAAAATTTTGTGTAACTATACCATCATTGTTAAAACTTGAATCAATAACACCATCGTAAGTATATCTTGCAAGAGCAAATTCATAGAATCCTGCGACTACCCACGAACTTCCGCCAACGAGAATTTTTCCATCAGGTTGAATAACTACATCAGCTCCATGATCATAATTATATTCATCAAATATGGGGTGTACTTCTCCATCATCGCTAAAACTGCTGTCGATTTTTCCATCTGCAGTATACCTCGAAACGGAGAATGCATATTCCTCCTCGCCGGAAGTTCCAATTAATACAATTTTCCCATCGCTCTGAAGTGCCATTGACTGCGGATAATCTTCATCATCCCCAACATCATCCGTTACAAATCCACCAGTGCCGAATGTAACATCGAGTTCACCATCTTGTGCAATAATATTTCCAATAAAAAATAATGAAATAAAAATAATAAGAAGTATTGCAGGTTTCATAATGAGGATTGGTTAACAAATATACAAAAACAAAAAACCCTTTCAGCAATTGCCGAAAGGGTTTCATGAATTTGATTAATTAATTTAAGGCTGCGAAGGACCTGCAGGAATTGAAAACTCTGTCTTCAATGTATCATCGAGCCAGTCGGCCCATAAACCCATGTCGTTGATGCAGGTAGTGGTTTCAGCATAGTCCATTCCCTGGATATCACGCTCGTAGGTTGCATACAACCAGTCGTTATCGGGAGCTGCATTTGGCACTACAGTTAATTTAACGCCAAGGCTTTGATCGCTCACTTCTAAACAACGGCGATAGAAGCGTTCTTTGTTTGTTGCAGGCACTTTCATCAGTCCGCTGAATATGCGGAGATAATGACGGGTTATGCCATCATTCTGCGGATGACTGGAAACAAAAATTTCCAGCTTTGCGCTGCCCTTATAAACATAGTAAGCTTTATTTTGCTCGTTCCAGCATGTAGCGGGGTCAACACCCACACTGGTAATAAATTGTTTTACATGATCAATGATCTGTTCCGGAGTTGTCATAAAATTTATTTTTTTAGGATTAATAAAGGGGAAAGATAATGAGAATTTTGAAGCCGGAAAACATTTGGAAAAAATTACCCATTTTCGGGGAAAGCCCGAGACGGGATTGGGCCGGATTATTTAAGATTGAGCAAGATTATATAAAATTGAACAAAATTTATTGGCTACTCACCACTCACCACTCTCCATCTCATTCAAACTTAATCTTCCCGATCACATAATCCCTTCTCTTCTCGCAGTAAATGATTAATTCATCATTATTTATTTGCTCGGAAACGATGGGGCGCATGATAACACCTTCTTCCTTGTTGCTGAATAATGCACTCTTTTTATATTCACCATCGGGGGTGATGGTAGCTAATGTTGCGATCGAATTCTTTCCATCATAAGCGTAGATCTTATCCGGATTTTTTTCATCGAGGTTTTTATCATTGTCGTTAAACAGCAAATAGATCATTTCATCTTTTACATGTACAGCATAGGATAAATAAAACCCGGAACTGGAAGCCTGTACTTTTGGAACACGTGTTGCCCATTCAATGGTGTTGTCGGGATTGATATTGATGACAATAATATCGTTGTAATGATAAACATAATATGTGCGGGAGGAATTGGTGGATGCATTATAGGTGGTATGTTGTGTAACATAGTATTTTTCACCGATAAGCACTGCTCCGCCATCTTCCCTGATGATAATATCTTCAAGATCGAAATTGGAGAGTTCATTTCCTTTTTCGGCCTTATTATCCGACATGAATAATTTCAGGAATTCAGTATCAAATTCTTTTGTTGATTTTCCCGAAATGGTTTTTGAGGAACCATCAATTACCATATAAAAAGTGCCTTTGATTGAATAGGTACCTTTGGTTGAATAAAAGCCGGCGCAAACGATATTGTTTTCGTCGTTGAGGTAAAAGCTGCAGTCGGTAATAAATTTATCGTCGAGGGTAACCGTATATTCCGAAATATCCTTTCCGTTATTTTTGAACGTGGTAATTACGTATTTATAATTCGGTTCGCCGCGTTTTTTCTCTTTGGCTTTTTCATTGAATAATCTTCCGAGGACATAAAAATTTCCGTCGTTGCCAACTTTTACAGAAGAAACATCGTATAGTTTTTCTTCATAGGGTAAAGTGAATTCCGTTTCGTATTTCACTTCCATATCTTTTCCCAACACCATCACACTTCCTTTTATCTGGTCCTTATTGGAGCTGAACTGAATTGGAATTCCAGAAAGACTCATCGATTTTTTAAAGTAACCGGGCAAGCCATAAAATGCCAGCGTTTTTTCATCTTCCGATAAAACATAATCACCGAGTGCGATACTGCCGTTATCTGTTTCCTGGATCGATTTTAATAATTTGGGAGCACCTTTAGCCGTTAGGGTTTTTGGATCAACTTCATGCGTGAAAATATTTCTTTTTTTAGTTTTCTTATAGTAGGCCGAACCAAATAAATATACTTTATCATGAAAATAAAATGCGCTGCCATAGGTTACTTCTTCACCGCCTGATTCAAACTCGTAATCTCGCATCGACAATAGTTTAAGCGAGTGGCTGTATTTTTCGAGCGACATGTTCAGCGACAACAATCCTTTGCGATTGAAGCGGCTGAGTACCACACCGCCATCGTCGTATCCAATTACATCGTATACAATGGAGTTTTTGGGTTCCGTGTATACGTCGCTCAATTCAACGGTTACTTTATGTTCCTGGCTGAACAGCATAAAAGATGGAAGCAAAAAGGAGAGGAGCAATATCAACCGCGATACATGTACACCGCGACATAATGCATCAGTGGAGAAAGCATATTTCATAGTTTCGTTTTCTTGTTTGGCCGAAGGTAATAAAAAATCCCGGCTCGGAATTAATGAATCCGGGCCGGGATGTATATTTAATTAAATATAAACTTATACAGCCATTGTATTTTTATCTGGCTCAGGTTCAGGTTCTTCATCGTGCTTCTTCCACCCGCAGCGGTCGTAATAATATTTTTTAAATTTTTCTTTTTCTTCGGGCGTCATGTTTTTCATTTTTTCTTCCCAGCGTTTTTTCCAATAACCGCCGCCGTATTCTCCGTCTCCACAATGCCATCCGCAATGATGGCTGCGACCATATTTGCCTTTCCATCCACGGCCGCCGCCAAAAAATCCATGCGTTAATAATTTGCCCAGCACCAGCAGGCCCAACGCCTTGATAAATGTAATTACCGGTCCTGAAAATAAAGCGGGTATCAGCCAGTTCCATAAATACATGGTTGCAAATCCCATTAATGTGATCATAGCGGCACAGGCAAGTAC
>JBIOHA010000207.1:0-5174 GCA_044448625.1 Chitinophagales bacterium
TATTTCAATATTACTAAAATTATTATTTTGGAAGTGATAATGATAGGTAAACCAGTGCAGGCCTCTTTCTTTTCAAATGGCGAGTTTAGTAATGCGTGCGTTAGCCGGTGAAGCCCTTGATTTTTTGTGTTACTTTTTTATCAAGAAAAAAGTAGCTAACCATCAAACCCACCTCACTAAACTGAAAAAATATCTTCAAGAATACTTACAATTCCGTATTTAATATTTGAAGATGCTTAAATTTGTTGAAAATTGAAAATCATGAATCTCAGACTCGGCGATATAGCCCCCGACTTTAATGCTGACACTACCGAAGGACCTATTAATTTTTACAAATGGGCGGAAGATAAATGGGTGATATTATTTAGTCACCCGGCAGACTTTACCCCGGTGTGCACCACAGAGCTTGGGGCCATGACACATTATGTAGAACCATTTGCAAAAAGAAACACCAAGGTTATTGCCATTAGTGTTGATCCACTTTCAAATCATACCAAATGGATAAAAGATATTGAGTCAACACAATCAACACTTATCAATTATCCTATTATTGCCGACCCTGATAAAATTATCGCAACACTTTATGGAATGATCCACCGCAATGATCTCGACAATGCCACTGTTCGTTCTGTTTTTATTATTGCCCCCGATAAAAAAATAAAATTAACGATCTCCTACCCTGCTTCAACAGGAAGAAATTTTGAAGAGATTTTGCGTGTGCTCGATAGTTTACAACTCACTGCAAATTATTCGGTATCCACTCCGGTTAATTGGAAAGACGGTGAAGATGTAATTATTATTCCTGCAATAAAGGATGAAGATATTCCCGCAAAATTCCCAAAAGGACATACAAGGATAACACCGTATTTGAGGATTACACCTCAACCTAATAAGTGAGATGAGGAGTGAGGAGTGAGGAATAAGGAATAAGGAATTTAAAACTTTCCGGGCTCAAACTCATTACTCATTACTCATTATTCATTATCACAAATTAAATAAACCGGCTTTTCTTAGCGCCTTTTATTACTTTGCACCTTTGCGTGAACCAAAATACTTCCGGTTTTATTCGCAGCGGTTCAAACTTCTTACTTCATACTTCTAACTTCCTACTTCTGCTTATAACGGCCACGTATAAGGAACGCAGAAATAAATAATTGCCATTAAAAACACGGTCAATATTCCACCCACTTTTACGAAGTCGATAAATTTATATTTCCCAGGACCATAAACCAGGATACATGAAGGCTCGAACGGAGTAATTAATGATACCGATGCCGACAACATCACGGCAACTGCATAGGTCATCGGATTTACATGCAAAGTATTTGCTGCTTCCAAAGCAACTGGTATTACCACTAATGCAGCGGCTGCATTGCTCATTGGTTGTGTCAGCAAAACAGTGAGCACCATAAAGCCAAGCATGATGCCGCGTGGACCAAGTGCACCAAACCAGTCGACAATTAATCCGGCTAAATATTTATCTGCTCCGCTGTTGGCCATTGCTGTTCCAAAGGCCGTCATGCCCGCAATTAATACCAGCAATTTCCATTCGATATTTTTATATGCTTCGTCGGGTTTAACTGCTCCAACTACCATACTTAAAACTGCACTTGCTAAAAATGCAATGGAAACATGCACGTGAAAAAAGCTAATGGAAGAAACGATAATTGCCAATGCAAAAAATCCAAGAGCAAAATATCCCTTCCATAAATTTTTTGTTTCAGGTTGATGCTCGCTCAATACAACGAGGTCGTGGTGACTGCGCAAATTACTAAATGCATCAGGTGTTCCCTGCACAAGCAACATATCGCCTACCTCGAGATGAATATCCCGTAGTGCTTCTGTAATATTTTTTCCTTCGCGGTGTATCGCAACCACACTCATTCCATATTTTCTTCTGAATTCAATTTCACCGATAGTTGACCCTGCCAAATTCGAACGACCTGGAATTACCACTTCCGTTAATTTCAAACCCTTTTGATCAGCACCATAAAAATCGGTGGCATCTGCTACGATATCAATTCCCTTTGTGTTCTTTACCTGCATGAGATTTTTAATTTCTCCCTTCACCAATGCGATATCTCCTTCGCGGAAAGAAATATTTTCACCGGGAGAAAATTGGCGATCACCCCTGATCACTGCCAGCACCATAAATCCCATTTTCGAAATATCAGAATCGTGAATTACCTGACCGATGAGCGGTGAATTCAAAAGTATCTTTATCTCACTTAAATATTCACGTACACCATATTGTTTTGTCAGATCACCACCATGCCTGTTCGGTAATAACTTCACGCCTATGAAGTACATATAAATCAATGCAACTCCTACCATTATTAAACCTATCCAAGTAAAATCCCACATACCGAGTGTCGGGTAATTATTTTTTCCGAGATATGCATTTACTGCAACGTTGGTTGAAGTTCCAATTAAAGTGCATGTGCCCCCAACAATTGATGCGAAAGCAGTTGGTAATAATATTTTTGAAAAATTGATCCCTGATTTCTTTGCTATTGCCATTGCGGGATTTATCATCAATGCAGTTACAGTTGTATTATTCATAAATGCAGAAAATGCAGCCGTAATAGAGATCATGGGCATGATCAATCCCATTTTGTTTTTCTTGGGTTTTCTCAACAGCCTGGCTGTCCATACTTCAAGCACACCCGAAGAATCAATTGCCGCCGTTACAATAAATATAGAAGCGAGCATGATAATAAAATCGCTACCGAAAGGAGCGAATGCCTGTTTATAATCCAGGATGCCCGTAAGCACCAGGATGAGAACGGCGGTCATAGTAACAATGTCGACCGAGATCTTTTCGGTGGAAAAGGCAATAATAGCCAATACCAGCAGGGTTAGGACGATGGCAATATCCATATAGGTAATTTTTAGATGGTGGCCAAAGGTAGTAATAACTTTTAAATCTATCGTTTTTATAGGATAAGCAAGAAGGAATGAGGAGTGAGGAGTGAAGAGTAAGGAATATAATTTCAGCGGGTGCCCCACTCATTACTCATTACTGATTACTCATTTCGTGAGTGGTGAAAACTAATGTTTGAATGAGCCGCCAGGAATTACCTCAAAACGAATTACTTCAATGAGCTTATCGGTGCCCCACCGACCGAAATGAAACGATGAATAATGTGTAATTAGTAATGAATTCTCTTCATTTTCGCATTAATTATTTAAATCATTTCGTCTATAAACCTTAATATAAGAAACCCAATGATCAAATTGATAATTTACAGAATCAGCCCTTAAGTATTTAACACCGTCATCAGAATAGGCTGTGATATTTTCGTACAAAGTATAATCTTTTCCAAATACTGCCCACCAATCCTCAATCAGTTTTCCGGTAACCTTATTTGCGGCATTGGCTCCTATGGTAGAATAGATAAATATTTCAGGATCTTTTTCTTCAATTTCACTTAAAAACAAATTGACCATTTCGATGGAATATTTCTGGTCCTCCAACATGGGATAAATATACATGAAACCACTGGAGAGTTGCCGCTGTGCATAAAACGCAATTTGTGGTTCAGATCCTATCATACCTATCGTTGCGGATTCACCGGTTATCTTCTTAATATTTTCACCGATTTCTTTGCATTCATAAAATGGCAGCCAGGGGAACATTTTACGTAGATTGGTTTTACTATCGTCCTTAAAAATAAAATCCGTTTGCACAACAACAAAGAAAATCAGCATAATGCTTAAGGCGATGTCTGGGAAAAAAGAAAGATATTTAGAAGAAAGTTTTACAATTAAGAAAAGCAACCAGCCCGAAATTATTGAAATAGCAGGATACACTAATAAAAAATAATGTGGCCTGAAATAGAATCCACTGGAAATAGCAAGAAATGAACAGATAAAAAATATGATCAGCGGAAAATGTTTCCGGGTTTTTACCAGCGAAAAAAACAATGTAATTAGGGCAGCGCCTGACACCAGGAACGCTGGTAAATTATGTTCCAAATGCTTTTGAAATTCTTTCCTGAATAAATAAATACCGAGATGCAAATTCACCTGCTTCGAATATTCAGAGGCATAAAGTATGGCGAAATAATAAAACTGATCAAGCGTATGACCTGCAAGCAATACCAAAAGCAACAAAATTAAAGGAATGCTAAACCCAGCGCCATAAAGTATTGAATGTTTCAGCCATAGCCGGTTTTTAAAAACGATATATGCAAATCCTGCAATGCAAAAGAATATACCGTTTTGCTTCATTAACACCGCAAGGCCCATGAGTATACCGGACATCAGGAAAAGTATGTTTTTATTCTTAACGCTCTGGTTTGCAATCAGGATTGTAAATATTCCGGCCAAAGAAAACAAAACCACTAAAGGTTCGGCCTTAGCAAGCAATCCGGCACTCGAAAAGGATGAATTCAATAAAATATATATACAGGCCGAAAAAATAGCCGGCCTTGTGTTTTTCATTAAATTCTTTGAAATCAAAAAAACAAAATACGTATTCAACAGGTGCACAATTAGGAAGCCGATCCGAATGGTCAGCACTGAATCCCTGAACAATGAAAATAAAAACGCAAATACATAATAAGTTCCAGGGAACTTCATATTATATGCATTTTCAAAAGGTGCATATCCATTCGCCAGTTGCTGCCCCGCATAAGCATACTCACCTTCATCGCGTTCCAGCGGCATGTTGAGATAACGCAGTCGGATATATAATGTCAGTAATGTAAATGCAAAAAAAAGTAAAAGATCAACAACGGTAATTAATTTTGAACTAGCAGGGAGTTTTAATACTTGTGCCATTTTCTAACAGCTTACTGATTTTCAAATATAAGTAAAGTTTTTATCGCAGCTGCTTTTTACTCCATGTCCACCTGCCGCATCCGCATCATAAGTGCACATTGCATCTCAACGGTCATTTCACGCAGAGGGCGCGGAGGAAATTAATTCAATATCATTTATTTTGAAAATAAAATCCATTTTAATCTGTCTAATCAAGTCATCTGAGTTCATGTGTTTTGTCATTCCATTCTCTCCAGGTAATAAGTAAATATTACCCCATGGTCTGTCTCGTTTCCAGGTTGAAGAATAGATATGCGATCAATGACAATATATTTACTGTTGCTATAACTTGAAATTGCAATTTCTCCAACATTTCCATACTCATCTGTTAATATTGAGCTATTATCTGA
>JBIOHA010000208.1:0-5155 GCA_044448625.1 Chitinophagales bacterium
ATTGAGCAAAATTGAGCCTGTCTGCCGGCGGCGCCAGGCAGGCAGAATTGAACAAAATTGAATCCACTTCCACGCGTGAACACCCATACGCACATGAACACGGACCCACGTGAACACATACCCACGTGAACACGCAACAATACCTACTTTTACACCATGTTAGAATCTGCAAAAATATTCGATGATATTGTGCGCGGCCGGAGGGCAATGCGCATATATGATCATGAAAAAGAATTTGATGCTTCAGCAGTGCAAAGAAGTTTGCAGCGTGCATTGTTGGCGCCAAACAGCAGCAATATGCAGTTATGGGAATTTTACAGGGTAGCGGATCCCGAAAAAATTAAATCGATAGCAAAACTTTGCATGAACCAGAATTCTGCACGCACAGCAAAGGAATTAATTATTATTGCCATTCCCTCAAACAAATGGCGACTAAGGGCAAAAGCTAATTTAAAATTTCACCATGCACGATATCAGAATAAACCAGTAAAAGAATTATCTAAACGTGAGCAGCGAAAATTAAGTTATTATTCACGGCTGATGCCGGTCTATTATTTTCAGGATTGGTTTGGAATATGGGGAATGATAAGAAAACTTATTGTTTTTATCGCTTCGTTTTTTCGCCCAGTGGTTTGGCAAGTGAGTAAAAATGATTTGCGCATCATTTCTCATAAATCAGCGGCGCTGGCAGCACAAACATTTATGCTAAGCATGAAAAGCGAAGGTTACGATTGCTGTCCGATGGAAGGATTCGATTCATGGAAATTGAAAAGATATTTAAAATTTCCTTTGGGTTATGAGATCAATATGATCATAAGTTGCGGACCAGGAACGGACGGCGGCATTTATCATGAACGATTCCGCGTACCGGAAGAAGAAGTGCTTTTTAATTTATAACAAAAAAAATCCCGGCATTAAGCCGGGAGAAAAATATGATCGAGGTAAATTAAAATCTTGGACAGTCGATTGGTTTTGATTTTGGATTAGTATCAATACATCCCCAATAAACAAATGATAATTCGATACCACCGCGATAATCTGTAACGGTAGATAATCCCGAAACATTAATATCATAACTTAATCCGAAGTTGATATTGTTATAATCAAGTCCAAGGTTTACAATTATTGCATCGGCAACATCAAAATTATCTACTGTGCGATAATGGGTTCCTATATATGCCATCGATACTCCTTTTTCCAACTGAAGTCCAACGTCAATACCGCTGTTCATTTGAATATTCGAACCTTCTGTTTGTTGCATATAAAGAAATGATGGGATGATAACGGCATTTTTTCCCATTCCAAGTTTGATGGAGCCATAACCAACATAGTGCGCATTCAAGCGGTTGATATTGTAATTATAGAATGTTTCAACTGGTTCTGTAAGGTGAAAATATGCACCGCCAAACTGCACGGCAAATTTATCATTGAACCTGCTTCGCCAGTTAATACCAGCATTAACGTCAATGTTTGAAATATTGTCGTCACCATATTCGCCGCTGGGCAACGTAGGGTCTGTTCCGTTCGGGCCAATTTGCGATTCAAAAATGAGCTTTGTATAATCCACTCGCTTTTGAACGAGTCCCACCTGTCCGCCGAGTGATATATAGTGATCTTCGCTTCCGAGTTTCTGATGATAAGCGAGGGAAGCCATCATGGTGAGGTTGGTTAAAGATCCATCGCCGGAAACATCGTTGTAAATCACTGCTCCAACACCGAAAATGTTACCATCCATCTTGTCACGCCATAAACCGGCATCAAATGAACCGGCAAAGGTTTGATAAGAGGCAGGGCCAACGGCGCTTGCCCACTGGTTGCGATAATTCAAAACACCGCGATAGGTACAAGGAGTAAGTCCTGTGAGGGCAGGGTTAAGTGTTAATGGCGATTGTGAGTATTGGGAAAAGTGAATATCCTGGGCTGAGGAGCTCATTACGGTACTACCAATAATTAAAGCTAAGAGTATTCTATTCATACGTTGTTTCCTGGCTTTTAATCAAAATTAATCAATTCCTGGTTTCCACACAAAGTTAACAAAGGTTATTGTCATCCGATTGTAATAGTTATGACGTTATTAAACCATAGATCCTGAAAAGTAGAATAACGATTAAACTGTTTAATGGCTTATAATAAACGGTGCAGCATAACTCGCCTCCTCGGTTCGCAATTCAAAAATATAAACGCCGGGGTTCAATCCCGAAACATCTACCGAACATGCAAAATTGCAGGTTCCACTCATATACCTGTTTGAATTTATTTCCCTGCCGGTGATATCGTAAATTGTTACTGATGCGAAATCAATCATATCGGGCAACGAAATAAATAATTCCTCACTAACCGGATTAGGGAAATACTTCACATCATATTCCGGGTTCGGATTTGAATTATCAAGGGTTATTGTTTGGGTAAAAGCGCCAACACAGCTATCATTTCCATATTCCACAAAGTTGGTAACTGTATAGGTTCCGGTGGCAGCATAATCATAAGGGCCGGGCATGTCTTCATATGATATCGTGCCATCACCAAAATCCCACCATGCATCAGTATAGGTGCCGGTAATTACATGATCGAGAATGCAAACCGTTAATCCGGTTTCATTAATAAGATTGAATGTGGCCTCCGGAATATTTTCATCATTGATATAAAAATATTTGAGATCAAAAGCAGCGGTAATTGTGTTTGCTGCATTTATCATTTCAAGGTAGACCATAAATTTTTCATTGGCATCAAATGCTGCATCAGGAATTAGCTGCATTGGAAATTCTGTCTCAGCGCCATATAAAATATCTCCTGTTAAATTATTTGTCCATTTATACGTGTAATCACCCGGAGGAGAAATTAATGTACCCGAAGTATCATATAAGGTAAACGATAGGAGCAATGTATCATCATGATTTACAAAACAATTCAAAGTATTGGTCTGGATATATGCCTTAAATGTTTTTTGAAGATATAATAAACTATCGGGCATCCATTGATCAAAAAAATGCATGAGTGGTGCATAATCTTCGTCGCCGGCTAAATTATTCCATTCATTCGGATCAGTTTCGCGGTCAACGCCAACTTCGTATAATTCTTTTTCGAAAATAAAAGTTGTTGAATCGCATATTGATGTAGCAACGCCGCCATCATTGTTTTCGCGGTAACGGATATAATGAAACCGTTGATCACGCAATGAAATATGTGAAAAACATGAGCCGATGCTCGATGCTTTTTTGGAAGTTGAAATTGCCGGATATTCATATTTAAGTGCCGGCTCGTCGAGCAGGTTGATAAAACTATTTCCATCGAGATATTGTGAGCCATCTTCGAATACAGGATAATTTACACCTGCCATATCACAAAAAGTTGGAAACAGATCGAGCATGGAAACCGATTGTTTGCAAACCCGGTTTCCTGGTTTTGAAGGATCGATAATTATCATTGGAACTCGAAGGTCAGTATCCCATAAACTCCATTTTGTCCAGTGTTTTTTTTCACCAAGCGAATATCCATTATCACTTATCACAACGATGATGGTATTTTCTTTTAATTCAGGAAATGAATCCAATGCATCTATCACCCTTCCCACCTGCGCATCAATAAATTGCACTGCCGCAATATAATTTATTTGATAATTTGCAAAAACAGATTCCCTGATAATAATTTCCCTATCAGCATCTGTAAGCACTGCATCGATCTCTGGAAGAGAAGGTAAACTGCTGATATAATTCGTTACCTGATCATAAACATTTCCCATCTCAGCTAATGAAACCGCAACTCCGGTTGGTGGTAAAGCATAGTAGTCGCCGTATAAAATATCAGGTTGCACAGGCATTACAATTCCGTTATATGGATAATTTCCCACAGGAAAATTATAGGGGATGATATAGGGCTCGTCGTAAATATTTTCCAGGTAATATTCAGGAAAATATTTTTCGGGAATATACCTTTCTGAATGAGGGCGTGCAAAACCTAATGCAAGAAAAAATGGATTTCCGCAAGTGTTGTCAATGCCCATCCCATAATTATTTATAAAATTAATTGCGGTGTCGGCAGCAATATAATCTTCCATTTTATATTCCAGGCTGTCTGGTATTTTTCCCCAATCAAAAAAATTACCAAAGCCATAAGCGCTAAATGCTTCGAGCAGTGAATCAGAATCGCCGGAAAACTCCATCCTGTTCCACGATAATGTTTTTTCGCATTCGGGGGTGCCCACTATTTTATCAAAATCATTTTCATTTGGGTTATGAAATATTTTGTTGATGGCATAGGTATAATAACCTCCGGAATCTTTTAACACCTGCGGAAATGTAAAAACTTCCTCATTGTTTTCTACAGCAGTAAAATTATCCCTGAATTTACTTTCGTAATCATCATTATTAAATACCTGTGTATACTGTACATCCTTGCCACTTAAAAAGCTCGTCCGCGATGGGCCGCATCCGGGGGCATTCACAAATGCATTTGTAAAAACCATACCCTCTTCAGACAATGCTTTTAAATTAGGTGTAAGCACCTGAGGCTGATCGGTAAATCCTTCAACATAATCATTAAGGTCGTCGAGCACGATGAAAATGAAATTTGGTTTATCGGCAGGTTGTGTAAAGGCAATTCCCGCCGAAACAAAAAAGAAAAATAATATGCAAAATGACTTTAGCAACATTTAATAATTGAACAATATTTAATTTTTGTCGTCATCAATGATCTCATTTCTCCGGAACTACAATAAAGGAACCGGTTAATAACGAATCGTCTTTAATATGTGATATAAAATAAAATCCCGGAACCAGGTCCTTTACAGGAATTTTGGTGAAAGGAAAATTATTTCCTTTCAAATTTATTTTTCTGATAAGCGAACCTGTAACATCAGTAATATAGATATCGCCATTCAGCGCATTTTCATCTGTAAAGATATTAATATAACTGTTGGAAGGATTGGGGAAAATAAATAAATTGTTTTCCCGGGTAACGCCGGCTATTTCGAGGTTGATCGTTTGGCTGAAACTGATGATGCAGTCATCGTTATTTCCATATTGGACATAGCAGGTAACAGTATGTGTTCCGCCGGAAGTGTAAGTGTATGGATCCGGGAACTTTGTATGCATGATATTTCCTTCGCCATAATCCCACCAGATAGCGTTATAATCTCCCTCAATAACGACATCTGAAA
>JBIOHA010000209.1:0-5151 GCA_044448625.1 Chitinophagales bacterium
AGGGGGATCAAATATTTTTTGCCAGGATATTAATATCAGCGCTTATTTAGCTCCAATTGCTTTATTTTCTTTTTCAGGTGATCCCGATGTGAATTTTGTTGATCTCTCCACAGAAACGCCAACAACTTGGTTCTGGGATTTTGGCGATGGCGATATTTCATCGGAACAAAATCCTTTACATACTTATTTGGCAAACGGAACTTTTAATGTTTGTTTGACAGCAGCAAATATTGTGGGAGAAAATACTTTTTGTCAAAGCCTTGTAATTGATTCTTATTTGCCTCCCGTAACGGCATTTACATATTCCGGCGATCCGCTTGTTGAATTCACCGACCTGACCTCAGGAATTCCAACAGAATGGTTTTGGGATTTTGGTGATGGTGGTACTTCAACTGAAATGAATCCTTCGCACATTTATACTGCAAACGGAAATTATAATGTCTGCCTCACTGCAACCAACATAACAGGTTCAGACATGCATTGTGAGGAAATAACCATTGATGATAATTTGCCACCGGTGTCAATATTTTCATTTACTGGCGATCCGGTAGTTATGTTCACCGATCTCTCAACGGAATCTCCTTATGCATGGTCGTGGGATTTTGGGGATGGCGGTTCATCAACAATTCAAAACTCTGTGCATACCTATACACTTAATGGAACATATCATGTTTGTTTAACAGCTTCCAATTTTACCGGATCAAATACCGCTTGCCAGGATATTATTATCAGTTCATATCTGGCTCCCATTGCAGCATTTATTTATTCAGGTGATCCGGCAGTTTTATTTACCGATATTTCTATCAATGATCCGGGTGCATGGAGCTGGGATTTTGGCGATGGTGCAAATTCATTGATGCAAAATCCTACACATGCATATGATATGAACGGAACTTATGATGTTTGTCTTACCGCAGCAAGTATTTACGGAAGCACCACCGCATGTCAAACAATTATAATTGAAGGCAATCCTATTCCTGTTGCAGAATTTAGTTATTCAGGCGACCCCGATGTTTCATTCACCGATCTCTCCATCAATTCACCTTCTTCGTGGATTTGGGATTTTAATGATGGCAGCTTTTCTATTGATCAAAACCCCGAACATACATTTGCAGAAAATGGTGAATATTATGTTTGTCTCACCGTATTAAATGGCGGCGGCTCTGATATAAAATGTGTGAATATTGGAATTTCCGGCGCCCAACTTCTTCCATATGCAGGATTTACTTATACTGTTGCCGGTTCAAATAATGTGATCTTTGCCGACACATCAACAAATGAACCTACTGATTGGTACTGGGAATTTGGTGATGGTACAATTTCAGGGCTGCAAAATCCAACACATACTTTTCCTGATGCAGGCAGCTACAATGTTTGCCTGACAGCTTCAAACGGTGCCGGAGAAAATACTTATTGCAAACTGATAAAACTTTCAGTTGGATTAAATGAAGAGCACATTAAAACACTCCGCGTTTTTCCAAATCCGGCAAGTGAATATATCGTTATCGAAAACTGTCCTTTGAATAATTACAACCTTGATTTATTTAATTCTCTTGGACAAAAAATGGAATTTAATGCTGCTTCCTCAAATCAAAATTTAATTATAAATACTTCTGCATTACCCGCAGGCAATTATTTTGTGAAACTCGAAAGTGAAGGATCAATTTATACAGGCAGATTTGTTATCGAGAAATAATAAGCAATGATTCTAGTCAAATAAATATTTGACTTCTACTTATAATTAAAAAGCAGCTGAAGCTGGCATTAATATTATTCAATGATCATTCCCGCACCAACGGTGGTATTACTTCCTTCATCAATAATAATAATTGATCCGGTATTGCGGTTGCGGCGGTACTCGTCGTAGAATAATGGAACAGTAGTGCGCAATTTAACCCGCCCGATCTCATTTAATGTAAGGCTATCTACATCCTGGATCCTGTGCAGGGTATTTACGTCAACTTTGTATAATATTTCTTTTATTACGCAACGGGCATCACGTGTGGTATGTTTGATAGCGTATTTTCCATTTAATTGCAATGGTTTTTTATCATCCATCCAGCATAACATAATATCAATATCCTGTCCCACTTTCGGAACATTATTTTCACGAACGATCATATCGCCCCTGCTGATATCAATATTATCTTCCAATAATAATGTTACACTTTGCGGTGGATACGCTTCCGAAAGTTCACCTTCAATAACCTTGATAGCTGAAATTTTTGATGTTAACCCTGATGGCAAATGCATTACTTCATCACCCGGTTTAAAAACTCCACCGGCAATTCTTCCGGCAAATCCGCGATAATCATGATATTCATTATTCATTGGGCGAACAACATATTGTACCGGGAACCGGCAATCAATTAAATTATGATCAGAACCAATATGCACTGTTTCGAGCGTATATAATAATGTTGGCCCTTCATACCAGGGCATCTTTTTACTGCGATCAACAACATTATCACCAAGCAATGCACTGATAGGAATAAAACGCACATCCTGAACATCAAGCTTCGATGCAAAATGACGGAACTGTTCCACTACCTCATCATATTTTTCTTTGCTGAACTCAACGAGGTCCATTTTATTTATGCAAATAACAATATGCGGAATTTGCAATAACGATGCAATAAATGAATGGCGGTAAGTTTGCTCAACAACACCATTTCTCGCATCCACAAGAATAATTGCAAGGTTTGCTGTTGAGGCACCGGTAACCATATTTCTGGTATATTGAATATGACCCGGCGTATCGGCAATAATAAATTTTCTTTTTGGTGTAGCAAAATACCTGTATGCTACATCAATGGTAATTCCCTGCTCGCGCTCTGCTTTTAATCCGTCGGTCAAAAGAGCGAGATTTACATATTCTTCACCACGCTGCTTCGAAGTTTTTTCGATCGCCTCCATCTGATCAACAAAAATGGATTTTGAATCATACAGCAACCTGCCAATCAAAGTTGATTTTCCATCATCCACAGATCCCGCTGTTGTAAAGCGCAACAATTCCATGTTTAAATATCCATGATTATCAAAAGTTCCATTTTCTACTAAATGTTCCATTATTTTATTTTATTGAATTGAGCAAAATTGAGCAAAATTGAATCTGATAATTAAATCCTTTGATCCAACTTTATTTTTCATTAAAAATTGTTGATTAAAAATATCCTTGTTTTTTTCTGTCCTCCATTGAAGTCTCTGAGCGTTTATCGTCGGCACGGTTTCCTCTTTCAGTTACCCTGGTGGTAGCAACTTCGTAAATTATTTTTTCAAGCGTATCTGCATCGCTTTCAATTGCACCGGTGATAGGAAGATCGCCACAGGTTCTGAATCGAATATGTTTTGTAATTACTTTTTCTGTTGGACGAAGTTTAACCCATTCAGGATGCGTTGAAATAAAAGTACCATCGCGTTCAATTACTTCCCTGTCGTGTGCAAAATATAATTTCGGCAGTGGAATATTTTCCTGAAAAATATATTGCCAAACATCCATCTCGGTCCAGTTGCTGATCGGAAAAATTCTGAAATGTTCGCCAATATGTTTTCTTCCATTAAAAATATTCCAAAGCTCTGGCCTTTGATTTTTTGGATCCCACTGACCAAATTCGTCGCGGTGAGAAAAGAAACGCTCTTTTGCACGGGCTTTTTCTTCGTCGCGGCGGGCACCACCCATTGCAGCATCGAATTTATTTTTTTCCAGGGTTTCTAAAAGTGTAACAGTTTGCAAAGCATTGCGGCTGGCATTTAATCCTTGTTCTTCAATAGCAGTTCCTTTGGAAATCGACTCTTCAACAGATCCAACGATTAACCGTGCGCCAACTTCATTTACCAGCCAATCGCGGTACTCCATTGTTTCAGGGAAATTATGCCCCGTATCAATATGCACCAATGGAAAGGGAAATTTCGACGGCCAAAATGCTTTTCTCGCAAGAAATACCATTACTATTGAATCTTTTCCTCCGCTGAATAATAAAGCGGGGTTTTGAAATTGAGCCGCTACTTCACGCATTACAAAAATGCTTTCTGCCTCAAGTTCTCTTAAATGTGTCAAACTATAACTCATGTTTTAAATGCGAATTGCGCCCGCCTGGCTGATGCCAGTCGGACAGGGAGTGAACCTGCCTGCCGGCAGGCAGGCAAAAATGCGAAATCGAAATTCCATATTTAATTCGCTCCGATTAAAAAATTAATTTTATAATGCCATTACGATCAATGCTCACTTTTTAATTGCCGGCAAAATAAAATCCAGCAACATATTTACACTCTCTTCAATTTCCATTTTATCTGTTCTGATCTCCAGATCCGGATTTTCAGGTGCTTCAAATGGCGATGTTATCCCTGTAAAATCGGGAATCAAACCTGCTCTTGCTTTTTTATACAACCCTTTAACATCCCTGGCTTCGCAAACTTCCAATGGCGCATTGATATATACTTCAACAAAATCTTCTTCCCCAATTATCTGCTTTGCCAGTTTCCTGATCTCGCCAGTTGGGCTCACAAAACTGTTGAGGGTTATTACCCCGCAATTCAAAAACAGCTTGCTCACTTCAGCAATTCTGCGGATATTTTCTAACCTGTCGGCATCCGAAAATGAAAGGTTGTTATTTATGCCCGACCGGATATTATCTCCATCCAGCAACATGGTAAGAAAGCCCTTTTCATGCAGGATTTTCTCGGCAGCTTCAGCAATGGTGCTTTTTCCTGAACCACTCAACCCGGTTAGCCAGATCACCCTTGCCCGCTGCGACAGTAAAGATTCTTTATCGCTCCGTTGAAGCAACCTGTGAAAGATCGGGTGGATATTTTCCTGAATTTTATTCATTTCTTCAAAAGCGCTGCAAAGTTAAGTAATGACCACCTCTTTATGATGGTTAGTTGAAAGAAAGAGTTGTAATACCGAGCCACATCATTACTTTTAATTGGCAGGAATCAATGAAGCGCTGTTCTGACGGCAGGCGGCCAATATTTATCCTGTTTGGATTATCTTAACATCACCGTGAAGATTGGGAAATGCATATTGATCCTGTTCATCATTACCTCCACAGGGTTTGGCCTCTACTGTCAGTCAAATCTCAATTATACGCTATATAGTTTTATAAATGGTTTGCCGGGCAACAACGTGAATTGCGTATTGAAGGATAAGGA
>JBIOHA010000210.1:0-5140 GCA_044448625.1 Chitinophagales bacterium
CCATCAATCTTTAAATAATCTTCTTTGCTCCACCAGCTTCCGCCTTTTGTTCTCCCTCCAGCTGATATCCATTCTGCCGCATTTCCACACATATTATAAAGACCATAATCGTTTGGCATATATGTGCCTGTTTTTACCAGCAATTCACCGCCGTCCTCACAAATATTTTCTGT
Source organism: Chitinophagales bacterium (assembly GCA_044448625.1). Lineage (GTDB taxonomy): Bacteria > Bacteroidota > Bacteroidia > Chitinophagales > BACL12 > UBA7236. Next base: position 174 of record JBIOHA010000210.1, read on the forward strand.
TTTTAAATTGGCGAGATAGCAACCTTTTTTATTTCTCAAATACGAACCCTGCCATGCATAAATATTATTTTCAGAACCGCCGTGTGCTGCATATTTCCATTCAGTTTCGAACGGCAACCGTATTTGCACTTCAATACCTGCTTCTTCGAAAAATTTATTTTCCAGCCATGTACAATATAAAATTGCAGCCTCTTGCGAAATATTTACAACAGGGTATTGATCATAAGCAGGATCTGTATCGTAATTAGCTGCGAATTCGCCTGATGGAAACTCAGCATTCAGCCAATTCTTTTTGTCAATTGTCGCTTTTAAAAGCTCCTCTGATTTCCCTTTTGATTTTAGGTCCAATAAATATTCCCGATATTGTTCATTTGTAATTTCGGAAGAAGACATATAAAATCCCTGAATGGAAGTAATGGCATCAGGAGCAGAACGGTAATTCCCCGAAGGGATATAAACAAAGCCCTGCTTTCTAATAAATTTATAAGGAGATTTTGATGGAGCGAAGGAGGCAAATGCCAAAATAAACATGATCGCTAAAGGGTAACCAGTTCTTTTCATTTGGTTGGAGTTTAATATAAAACGAAAAGATAGAAATAATATTTTTGCTTAATAAGGCTACCAGGATACCATGGCGCAATGCAAACAAATACTCAGGCCTTCACGCCAACCTTGGGTGCAGCGGCCAATATTTCAGCATTTGCTTTATCAGCATACTTTTCAAAATTCTTCACAAATTGAATTGCAAGCTCATTTGCCTTTTCATCATACACCAGTTTATTGCTCCATGTATTTCGCGGATCCAAAATTTCTGATGGTACATTCGGACAAGACTCAGGCATCATTAAACCAAAAATATCGTGTGCATGATATTTTACATTATCCAATTCTCCTTTTAATGCTGCTGTTATTATTGCCCTGGTATATGATAATTTCATCCGATGCCCGGTTCCATATGGCCCTGCTGTCCAACCGGTATTTACCAACCAGATATTTACATTATGCTTTCGCATTTTTTCACCGAGCATTTCTGCATATTTTGTTGGATGTAATGGAAGAAATGGTGCACCAAAACATGTTGAGAATGTCAATTGTGGTTCGGTGACACCGGCTTCTGTTCCGGCAACTTTTGCTGTATATCCACTTAAGAACTGATACATGGCCTGACCTGGAGTAAGCCGGCTGATAGGAGGCAAAACACCAAATGCATCGCAGGTTAAAAAGAAAATATTTTTAGGAAGGCCGCCGATACTCGGCACCATGATATTATCAATAAATTCCAGCGGATAGCTTACCCTGGTATTTTCTGTTTTCGAGATGTTGGTAAAATCAACTGTTCTTGTTCCGGGATAAAAAACGATGTTTTCGAGTATAGATCCGAATCGGATGGCATTGAAAATTTGCGGCTCATTTTCTTTTGTCAGGTTCACACATTTTGCATAGCAGCCACCTTCAAAATTGAATACGGCATCTTCGGTCCATCCGTGTTCATCATCACCTATCAATCTTCTCTGAGGGTCGGCGCTGAGGGTTGTTTTTCCGGTACCTGATAATCCAAAAAATACAGCAACGTCGCCATCGTTGCCAACATTTGCAGAGCAATGCATGCTCAGGACATTTTTTTCCTGCGGCAACCAGTAATTTAAAACAGTGAAAATTCCCTTTTTCATTTCACCCGTATAACCAGTACCACCGATGAGAATTATCCTTTTGGTAAAATCGATCATCGCAAAATTTTTATCACGGGTTCCGTCGGCTTGCGGATCTGCTTCAAAAGATGGCGCATTAATTATGATCCAGTCGGGAACCATTGTTTTTATTTCTTCTTTCGTAGGGCGCAGAAACATATTATCGCAAAACAGGTTACCCCAGGGATATTGGTTGATGACACGAATATTCAGCCTGTACTCCGGATGGGCACATGCATAGTTGTCGCGGATCCAAAGGTCCTGGTTGCTGAGATAATTCAGCATCTTCCGATATAAATTATCAAAAACCGCAGGTTCAACAGCGACATTGAAATTATTCCAGTCGACAGTATTTTCAGTAGTTTTATCGCGAACGGTAAATTTATCTTTTGGCGCCCGGCCTCTGAATTTACCGGTGTCAATCACCAAAGCACCGCTGTCGGCAAGCGTTCCATAACCCCGGGTGATGGTATCTTCCACAAGTTCTGCAGGGGGTAAATTCCAGTATGAATTTGCTGTATGTTCCATTCCAAGACTGGCAAGTGTGGCTATCGGGTTCTTAATTCCGGATTCTTTCATCGACAGGTTGATATTGTTTTGGCTGCAAAGATAATTCAGGAGATATGTAAATGAAATGAGATTATCGAGAAAAAGTGGATAAAACAGGCTGGAATTTCAATTCCAAATCAAATCAGAAAAAGACCGGCAAAGGGAGAAAAAAAACCGCAGTAAACTAAATCTACTGCGGTTCGTGTTCAACTAAAGGTACTACTCTATAATTTGAATTGACCTGGTTGTTATCACCTGGCCATTGTTGATCATGGCTAAATATTTACCTGAAGGCTGATAAGAAATATCAATAACGGAACTTCCCGAACTGATTGACGCTTCAAATATTTTCTGACCCGACATATTTAAAATGGTTAATTCAGCTTCTCCGGTTTCATTTCCGGTTTGAATGGTAAATACGCCATTTCCTATAGATGGATTAATTGAGAAACCATTTGCAGTTTCATTATTAATTGCAACTTCTTCATCATTGTCGCTGATATTAAATGTAACCGGTGCAATGGTATAGCCTGTGAAAACAGGATCAGATGTTCCGATGGTAAAATCGACGGTTGCATTATGCATGCCTTCAACCAATGCATCATCAACAATTGTTACATGTATCGTTTGAATATCCATTGCTGTTGCATCGGCACTGAACAGGAAATAAATTGTTTCACCGGGACCGCTTCCAAGGTCAAGTTGATCGCTGCAGTTAGCATAAATAAATACTTCAGAATTCGGAATACTCAATAATGAAATATCAACCGGTATTCCTGTGTTGCCTTCAATATATATCTCAATAGCCGGTGAGGTGATAATTATATCCTGTTCTTCATCGTCGTCGGATATATTAATTATTGCATCATTGATAATATAACCGTCAAAAACAGGATCGGTGGTTTCTATGCTGAATGTAATTGTTCCGGAATGTGCACCTTCAATAATATAATTATTTGCAATAGTGAAATTAATGATCTGCGGAATTGTTGCATCGGTTGCAAGATCAAACACAAATGGAACTGCTGCCCCAAATCCTGCACCGAGATCTAATTCCATATCCGGAGTTGCATAAATAGTTACCACTTCATGCGGATCAGTAAATAAGGAAAGATTTAATTCCAGCCCGGTTGTTCCTTCAACATATAGATCAACGCCTGGATAAATAACATTCACTCCCTGTATTTCATCATTGTCTTCAATATTTATTATTGTGGAAGGAATATCGTAATCCATTAAAACAGGATCAAATGTTACTATTGAAAATGAAATATTTCCTGTATGATCGCCTTCCACATCATAGTCATCAACTACTTCTATATTTATCAATTGTGGTTCAGTAGCATCGGTGATAAGATCGAATACAACAGCAACTGCAACCCCAGCACCTGCACCCAGGTTGAGTTGTGCATCCGGAGTTGCATAAATGGTAACTGCTTCATTCGGATTTGTAAATAATGATAAGCTTAATTCAGCGGAAGTGCCTTCGGTATAAATATCCGGTGTAAATATCACATTCACTCCCTGTATTGCATCATTATCATCTATATCAATAATGATATCATCAATGGTAATTGCTGAATAATAAGGATCGGAAGTAAAAATTGAAAATGTAACAAACCCGGTATGGTCACCCTCGAGTAAATAGTCGTCGTAAGCTATGCCGGAAAATGTTTGTTCACCGGGAATTGTTCCGTCGGCATCAAATGTAATTGATACCGGAGTGCCTGGCCCTGCGCCAAGGTCGATCTGTAAATTTGGGATCGCAGTAACGGTAACATCATTATATGGTGCTGATGTTAGATTAATAGTTATATCGAAAGTCTCCACACCTTCAGAAACAGATGATGAAGGAGCCACAGTTTCGAAACTTGCAATATCGTTGTCAATTATTGTAAGCGGAATCGGGTTGATAATAAAATCATTCATCACCATATCGGTGGAATTAAAATCCAAATTGATATTGGTAAAAATTGTTTCATCAACATAGAGATCGTTGGTAGTAGATGCAGTTAATTTAAAAATTTCGATGCCTGCTATCCCTGCCGGTAAATTAAATGTTGGTGTAACTAGCCCGCCGAATCCGCAATCAAACAATAGATCGGGAGTTAATGTTATTTCAACATCAGCATCGGGGATCATATTGATATGGGCATATATCGTATCTGAAGATGTCCCTTCAATTAAATCAATTTCGGAAGGCCACATAAATACACCGAGTTCATTATCGGTAATTGTATAATCAAAATCAAAGTCGATCATGGTTGAATACATACCCCATGTTGCAGGATCGGCATGAACACCAACTGAATTTCCTGTAATATCTTCAACTAATGCATCATCCGGTACATTCCATGAAACTGTTTTAGGAATTAATGCGGAGGAGTCAGGTAAAATATGTAATATATATTCAGCTCCTGCACCTGCACCAGCATCAATTGCACCGGTTGGTGTTATTTCAATGATCAATTCAGCCTGAGGAATTTTATCAAAAGTAAAAGTAATGGCATCACCTGCTCCATTTTCCTCCAACCATGTTTCTGTTGGAAGCGTAACTGTGCATGAAGGTGAGAGTGTTATCACATTATATTGAATATAAAATTCATTTTCATTAGTGCCGATGAAATCAGGAACCATCCCTGCATCAACATATCCAAATCTTCCATAATCTTCAGAATAATAATCATATAAATAATCAAATGTGCCAGGGCCTTCAGAAAGTTTATAACC
>JBIOHA010000211.1:0-5083 GCA_044448625.1 Chitinophagales bacterium
CCCCTGCACATTCCGGTGACCATAACTATAAACAAGATTATTGAAAGGATTGTCGGCAGGTGCATTACCATCTCTGTCCATTCTCAATATTTTTCCCGATAAATTATTTTTATCCTGCGCCGATTTAGGTTCACGTGCGTCACCGGTGCCGGCATATAAATATCCGTCGGGGCCAAATTTCAAAATGCCGCCATCGTGAAATAATTTCTTTTGAATTCCATCGACAATAATTTTGTCCTCCCGCAATATCTCATTTTCAAAAATTAATCTTACGATCCTGTTTCCGGATTCCGCTGTTTCATAAATGAAAATATAATGATTCGATTCAAACTGCGGATCCACGGCAAGACCAAGTAAACCGCCCTCGGCCCGATCAGCAATATCTCTGGTAAGCAAAATTTTTATCTCCTTTGTTTCCAGGCTGAGTATGTTCACATTGCCCTCACGCTCATTGAACAATAAACGTCCGTCGGGTAAAATATCCATTCCCCATGGTACCTTAAGATCCTGTGCAAGTATCTCAGCCTGCAACGGAACGGAAGAAGGAGTTGCTTCAGCCGGAGAAGTATTTTTTGAACTGCAGCCCAGCAGCATTAAAAATATAGGGAGGATATATTTAAGCGAATTTTTATTCATAATGATCAGCAAATTAATAAATATACGTTTAAGGAACTGTTAAAGGTGAATATTTTTTATAATTTTATGAAGATTATGAAAGTATTTAATATCATTTTAGGAGCAACCATTGTTTTTTTTGTTGTGATGTTTTTTCGATGTGAAAAAGTTACTGAAATTACCGAGCTCGTTAAAAACACTGAAAAGATCCAGATCACTTTTTATAACGATTCCCTTCCTGATACATATATTGAAATTACCGATAAAAGCGAGATCAGGAAATTTGATAATTATATTTCCACCAAAGAAACACCGGTATTTAAATGCGGGTACGATGGACAAATTTTATTTTTTATGAATGAGGATGTTAGCAATGGAAAACAAAATTCAATAGTCATGGAATTTAACCTGAAAGCTGAATGCCGCCATGTAGCCTACAACTATGCAGGAGGTTTGCAAACCAAAGAGATAACAGATAAAGGCGTGGAATACCTGAACGGTATTAAATAAATCACCTTAAAATTATTTTATATCACTTTCCAGATATCTTTTAGATTTCTTCCCAATCCATCATAATCCAAACCATATCCCACCACAAATTCATCAGGGATTTCAAACCCGATGTGGTCAGCACTGGTTTCGAATGAGCGCATAATTGTTTTTTGGAGGAGTGCGACGGTAGTTATAGAAGCAGGGCGATATTTTTTAATTTCAGCAAGCAGGTAGTAAATTGTTTTGCCGGTATCAATAATGTCTTCAATAAAAATAACATGGCGGTTGGCCAGGCTTTCATCAAACCCGGTAAAATCTTTAATGTCGCCGGATGTAGTTCCTGCATATGATCTTATCCTTGTAAAATATAATTCACATTCGCCGTTGAAATTGCGCAGCAGATCAGCGGCAAAAACAAAAGCTCCGTTTAAAACAACAATAAATACTGGATTTCTGGTTGAATACCTTAGTGTGAGACTTGCACCGAGCTCGGCAATACGTGCATGAATTTCATCAGCAGGAATAAATAAACTGAACTGTTTGTCGTGAATTTGCAAAGCATTATTTTATTTAAATCCCACTATCAGCTGCTGCCCAATTTTAATAGAATTATCAGGCAAAGAATTCCACAACTGTAATTCTTCAATCGAAACTTTATATTGTTTAGAAAGTGCATACAAAGTCTCTTTTGCAGCAACGGTATGATACATAGATATTTTAGTTTCTGCCGTTTTTTCTGCAGGAGTTGATTTTATTTCTTCCTCTGGAACAGGTTTATTGATAGACTCCTCTTTTGGCAATTCTGTTTCTTCCTCAACATCCTCAATAAAAATATCCTGTTCTTTTACTTCTATTTTCATTGCTTCCTTTTCCTCAATCCGCTCTTCCTTATTACTTTCAATTACATCTGTTTTATTCTCGCTTGATTGCGGATTCACCACTGGAGGTTTCTTCTCTTCCTCCTTCTTACTTCCTACTTCTGACTTCAATTTCACTTCATCTTTGCGTTTACTCCTCAAATTAATTTCTTCACCAGTTGCAGGTTCCTGGCCAGGTTCTAAATAATTGTATTTATATAGATACCCCAGGCGCACACCTTCTTCTCTTGAGATGATCCACATGGTTTCTCCTTCCTTTACCACATGATATTTTGTTGACCCCTTCTTGCGTTTTGGCTGGAGGTAAAATTTTGTTCCGGGAACAAGCTCACCTCCATTTTCAATATCATTATAATCTTTCAACAACGAAAGTTTTATCCGGTGATCGTTGGCTAATTTTTCCGGTGTATCTCCCTGTTTAATATTTATTGTTGGAATTCTGTTGTAATAATATACTTCCTCGCTGTATCCGCCCCATTTAAAACGATCTTCCTTTTTATCTGCTTTTTTGTCGGAGGCGGATTTATCTTTTTGATTATTCTTCTGCGCAGTTTCCTTTTCATCTTTTTTATTCTCATTTTCTGCGGTCACTTTCTTATCATTTTTCTTCACTTCGGCCAGCGACATTTTATCCAGTTTATTCAATTCATATTCTTCAATAAGGTTAATGAGCATATCTGCATATTTTGGATTAGTGGCATAACCGGCCTCTTTTAATCCTTTTGCCCAGCCTTTATAATCATCGGGATCTAATTCAAATAAAGAAGCATATCTACCCTTTTTTGATAAAAATTCTGAATGGTCGCGATAGGAATCGGCAACATCGTCATATTTTCTGAAGCATTCATCTTTCGCATCATCATCATAATACACTTTATCGCCCGTCCAGTCGCTATGACATTTTATTCCGAAATGATTATTAGATTTTTTTGCAAGCTCGCTTTGGCCGGCACCACTTTCCAGAATTCCCTGCGCCAGTGTTATGCTTGCAGGAATCCTGAATTCGATCATCTCATTTACTGCGATCTCTTTATATTGTTCGATATAATCCAATACTGCCTGGCTGGGCTGACCAGCTATGAGTGTAAGCGTGGTCAGCAGTAGAAAGATTGTAGCGCTATATCTTTTCATACTGAAATTTGGCAGATAGTTTTTGCCAAAATCAAAATTACCTTAGTAAACGAGCCCGCTATTACATATATTATCAACAAAATCTAATTCCTTATCCAATTTTTCGGGCAATGGAAATTCCATCGCGAATGGAGATGATCACATTTTCAACCCGGTGATCATTCAATACTTTTTTATTGTACGCATCAATCGCCATCGTGTCCTTATCCATTTTTTCCTGAATTATTTTTCCGCTCCACAGTACATTATCAGCCAATATCCAGCCACCACTGCTCACTTTTTCAATTACCAGGTCAAAATAATTTGAGTAATTGATCTTATCCGCATCAATAAAAACAATATCGAATTTATGATCAAGTGAAGGAATTATCTCCATTGCATTTCCATTCATGATATCAATTTTATTTCCAAGACCTTCCAATTCAATATATTTTTTAACCATGGGTGTGAGCTCCTCATTGATATCTATAGTGATGAGTTTTCCGTTATCCTTTAAACCCTTTGCCAGGCATATTGCACTGTAACCCGTATAGGTTCCGATCTCAAGAATAAACTGTGGTTTAACCATGCAGGAAATAAATTCGAGAAATTTGCCCTGCACATGTCCGCTGAGCATTTGAGGCATCAGCACCTTTAAAATCGTTTCACGGTTTAACCCCAGCAAGGCCTCCGATTCAGGAGTGGTATGCTGTTGAATATAATGTTCGATATTTTCAGGAATTATCGCTTCCATAATTTTTTTAATACAATATTGTTAATTTTATTCATCAATATGAAATCATCCTTATCAATTAAATAATATGAAGCCCAAATTAAAAGCATTAAGAAATATATATGTTCTTTTTTTCACTGTTATTTTTTGTAGTGCAAATTCATTTGCTCAATATAATCTTTCACTAACAGGGTATATGGATTACGACACCTCATTAAGCAGTTTATGGGGTTATACCGATGATGGAGGAAATGAATATGCAATTGTAGGCACTTATGTTGGCGCTTCTATTGTCGACCTTACAGATCCATCAACACCCGTTGAACTTTTTACTGTTCCCGGTACAGAAAGTTTATGGCGGGAAGTAAAGGTTTGGGATCATCACGCATACATCAGCACCGAAGCTTATGGTGATGGACTGACAATTATTGATCTTAGCTATTTACCTGATTCAATCTCATATACTTCCTACCACGGCACCGGCACTAATCCGTTGAACCGCATTCATACTTTATATATTGATGAAAATGGCATTTGTTATCTGTTTGGCTATAATGGATTTGGTGGCGCTTATATGCTCGACCTCAATGCTGATCCTGAAAATCCTGCCTTCATTGCCACCTATCCCGAAATTTATATGCATGATGGTTTTGTGCGCAACGATACTTTATGGGCAGCAGAAATTAATGACGGAAGAATTGAAGTGTTCGATATTTCCGACAAAACGAATTTTATTTCACTGGGCTATCAGCATACGCCGCATGCAACAACACATAATTGTGAACCTGATATCACAGGAAAATATTTATTTGCAACAGAAGAAACATTTTTTGGCAATATAAACGCATATGATATTTCCGATCTCAGCGATATCCGTTTGCTCGACACCTATGATCACGATTATTATTATCTCATTTTTCCGCATAATGTACACTACCTGAATAATTATCTTGTTGCTGCGCATTTTACGGAGGGTGTTACACTTGTTGATGCCGCGAAACCAGATAACCTGGTGGAAGTCGGGCATTACGACACCAATCCATTAAATGCTGCCTTTCCGTTTCATGGTGTTTGGGAAGCTTACCCGTTTTTTAATTCAGGGCTCATCATTGCTTCGGATGTGCAGGAAGGATTATTTATTTTGCAACCTGATTATCAGCGGGCATGTTATCTTGAGGGAACGGTAAAAAATGAAATCACAGGCAGCGATATTTTTAATGCGCATATTGCTATCCTTACTACAGATGTTGTCGAC
>JBIOHA010000212.1:0-5081 GCA_044448625.1 Chitinophagales bacterium
AAAATCAGCCCAATCTTTAATGATATATTCCGGTGATTCACCTATTTCGTGAATGAAAGAAAGTTGCAGATCGATCTTCGCTATATAATCCTCATACCCTGAAATAAATTTTTCCATTTTTAATGCCGGGACATCATAACAACTCCAAACATGTTCCCTTTGGCTAATAAACCCATCGTTTGCACCCATGTTTAACCCTGATGCCGACTCTGTATGTTCAATATTCAGGCTATTGAGCTGGGTAACATAAACATAATTTAAAACAGTTGGAATGGACGCCTCAAGTATGGATGCTTTAATTGGATAAACATCCTGAAAATAAAATTCCGGATTAAAGGCTTTACCTCTAAGCTTAATCTGATATTGATATTCGAATACAGTTCCCTCTTTTACAGCTGGAACTGAGAATTTTTTTTGTCTGCGATACCCATCAACATCTTCATCAAAAATCATTTTATTTTCAAGCTTCGTTTCAATTAGCTTTTTCCCTCCATCAAAGTTATAACTTGCCGCCTTGATGTTAGTGATCTCTTTCTGTGTTGCGGAATAGAGGTAGTCAATCTTTATGTTGGAGAGATCATATGCTGCAGCATCAAATATTTTTACTTTAACATGTCGGTATAATACGGGGTCTGCATCCAGGTCATAATAAAATCTTCCATAATTCAACAAAATAACTGCCGCAGCGCCTGAATCAATCGGTGAAGAATGCATCAATAATTCATCTTCTGAAATCTCACCCCAACCGACATCTAAAGTTTGACCAAATAGAAGATGAACCCAAATACAATTTATTGCGAGAATCAAATAGCGTTTCATGAAATATTTTACAAAAATACTGAATCGCGTCCCCAAAGTTAAGTATAATGGTTTCCGCAATCTTGCTCTCCGCCGTACGGCGGATTGCTCATTTTTGATCAATTTTGCCAATTAATTCATGGATCTCATCTCTAAACTCGAATCAATAAAAGACCGCTGGCTAAATATCCAGGAACAACTCAGCGACCCGGATATTATTTCGGATATGAAGCGGTTCAAATCGCTGAACAAGGATTACCGCGATATGGAACCAGTGATTGCTGCACTTGAAAAATATAAAATGGTGCTGGGAAATATCAAAGACAGCAAAAATATTCTCGACACAACCAAAGATGATGAGTTGCGCCAGATGGCAAAAGCAGAACTCGGCGAATTTGAGGAATTTAAGATAGCGTTGGAAGAAGAGATCAAACAATTGCTTATCCCCAAAGATCCCGAAGATGAAAAAAATGCCATCATCGAGATCAGGGCCGGTACGGGCGGTGATGAAGCCGCACTTTTTGCTGGCGATCTTGCCAATATGTATCTGCGCTATTGCACAAAACAAAATTGGAAAACAGAAGTGATGAATGAGAACCAGAGCGAAAAAGGCGGGTTCAAAGAAATGGTAATTGAAGTAACCGGCAGCGATGTTTATGGAAAATTAAAATATGAAAGCGGGGTGCATCGTGTTCAAAGAATTCCTGAAACTGAATCGCAGGGTCGAGTTCATACCAGTGCAGCTACAGTTGCTGTATTGCCAGAAGCAGAAGAATTCGATATTGAAATAAATCCTGCTGATGTAAAAACGGATGTGTTCAGAGCAAGCGGCGCCGGCGGACAGCACGTAAATAAAACGGAAAGCGCTGTGCGTATGACGCATATTCCCACAGGAATTGTCGCTGAATGCCAGGATGAGCGCTCACAAATCAAGAACAAAGAAAAAGCCATGAAGGTGTTGCGCACACGTGTGTATGAAAAATTTCTTGCTGAACACAACAACAAGATCTCCCAAAAAAGAAAAACCCTGGTTTCCACCGGCGACAGGTCTGCAAAGATCCGCACCTATAATTTTCCTCAAAGCCGGGTTACCGACCACAGGATCAACCTTACCATTTATAATTTGCCGGAAGTGATGAATGGCAATTTGGATCAACTGCTCGACGCTTTGCAAATAGCCGAAAATGCTGAGAAGATGAGAAGTGGAATTAGTCAGTAATTTACATTCGCCGTTCTTGTTGGTAATAGGTATATCCAAAAACAAGTCACTCTTTATCTCGGTAATTTTTATTATATTTGGTTTAATTAAACACGCTCGCTATGAAACCAAAATTACTAGCCTATTCCAGTGCTGCAGCAGCAATGCTTGCTACAGTAAGAGAAGGAAAATCCCAAATTATTTACACAGATATTGAACCTGATTCGGTTTGTATCGCTGATCCTGATAATGATTTTGACGGAATGGTTTATGATGGGTATAGTTTGTTTTATCTTGATCTCGACGGAAACGGGTCGAATGATATACGCTTTAAAATATTTGGATATACAGCTTCATATGATTGGGGTTCCGGTTATGAAACCGGTGTATTTGCCGCTATAAAGCAAGAGCAAAACAGTTTTAGGTTTGCAGGTGGTGTCGACTCGGGCCCATTTTTCTGTTGTACCCCCGCATTTTATAACTATTATTCGGTTTCAAATTTTTCGCAGGGTAAATTAATAGATGCTTCCGCTCAATGGACACATGGTGGTTGGGGCACAGGAGGAAATGCAGCACTCTATTTTTCTCAATATATTGTTGAAGGACTATCTACTGAAGGATTATCGAATGGTGGTATGTGGGGTGATGCAGTAATAAATGACCGTTATATCGCATTCAAAAAACAGGTTGGAGCTAATAGCAAATATGGATGGATCAGGTTGAGTACAGAACATATTCCAAGAACAGCAGGTGTATTAGGTTCTATGTATTATAAATTGACTGTTCACGATTATGCAATTAATAACACAATAAACGACCCTTTATATGCAGGTGAAGGCTTACCGGAATGTCTTGTTCCTGTACCATATGATGCAATTGCAATTACCATGGTATCAGCTAAAGTAAAATGGGCACCTGTCTATGCCGCGGATAATTACCAGGTTTATTACCGTCCTGTTGGTGCTGGCACATGGCAAAAAACCAATGCAGCTACAAATCAGAAAAAGCTGCTTGGATTATTATGTAACACAAATTATGAATGGAAGGTGAGGACAAAATGCGACGGAGCAACAACAACATTTTCTACAATCGAAAATTTTACCACAGCAGCTTGCAGATTAACAGATGAGACTTCTCAGACAGAAATAACCATATTCCCTAACCCGGTGAATAATATATTAAGTATAGACGTTGCAGAAATTACAGATGAGGCCTTCAATATTGAAATTTCAGATATGGCAGGAAAAACTATTGTTACGTCGATCACCGAACCGGTAGAAGATATTTTAAGAGTTGATGTATCTAACATTCCAGCTGGAATATATTTTATCACTATTCAATCTATTGGTTTTAAACAAACGCTCAAATTTATTAAACAGTAGTTGAGTCTCGAATATTAATGAAATTTTAAATTAACTCCTGACGGTCGGGTTGGCAGTATCTCACCCCGGCCGTTCATTCTGGTTCCCCGTTCCTGGCTCCTGGTTCCATTATCTGCAGTCTGAGCCCACTACCCCCGAGGGGGGACCTGACTTTGGTTCGAACAATATCAATCCAACCATCTAATAACTTACATCGGCTGTTTATCCAGTATCGGCTGCTCATAGGCTGTTCATCGTTTGTTCATCGGCTGTTTATCTTTGCGCCATGAAATTATCAGTTATCGGAACCGGCTATGTTGGCTTGGTTACAGGAACCTGTTTTGCAGAAACCGGCAATCATGTGATCTGCGTGGATAATAATCAAGCAAAAGTGAAAGGAATGCAGGCCGGCCAGATCCCAATTTACGAACCGGGGCTGGAAACAATTTTTCACAGGAATATTAAACAGGGAAATTTGGAATTTACTACCGATCTGAAACATGCAGTTGAAAATTCAGATATTATTTTTCTTGCCTTACCAACGCCACCAAATGAAGATGGTTCTGCCGACTTGAAACATATACTGGATGTTGCCGAAGAATTAGGAAAATTAATTTCCACCTATAAGATCATCATTGATAAAAGTACCGTTCCCGTTGGAACTGCCGCGAAAGTGGAAAATCTCATAAAGAAGAATTGCACTTGTGAAGTTGACATTGTAAGCAATCCGGAATTTTTGCGTGAGGGTTTGGCAGTGGATGATTTTATGCGTCCTGAACGAGTGGTAATTGGAACTGAAAGTGAAAAGGCAAAAGAAATATTAAATAAATTATACGCTCCTTTTGTGCGGCAGGGAAATCCTGTGATTTTTATGGATGCGAAAAGTGCAGAGTTGACAAAATATGCAGCAAATGCTTTTCTCGCCACCAAGATCACCTTTATGAATGAAATTGCAAATCTCTGCGAATTATTAGGTGCCGATGTCGATATGGTGAGAAAAGGCATTGGCAGCGATAACAGGATTGGAAAAAGATTTTTATTTCCGGGGGTGGGTTATGGAGGAAGCTGTTTCCCGAAAGATGTAAAAGCATTACATCATATGGCTAAAGAAAATAAATATAATTTCAAGGTGCTGAAGTCGGTGATGGAAGTGAACGATAAACAGCGCATCATATTAATTGATAAAATAAATAAAAAATTCGGCGAAGATATCTCTGGGAAAACATTTGCAGTTTGGGGATTAGCCTTTAAACCAAACACCGATGATATAAGAGAGGCGCCTGCATTATACCTGATTGAAGAATTAATCAATCGCGGCGCAAAAATTCAGGCCTTTGATCCGGAAGCTATGGATAATGTAAAAAATCTGCTTGGTAATAAAATTGTTTTTGGAGAAAATCAATACCAGGTTTTAAAAGATGCTGATGCGTTGATCATCGCTACAGAGTGGAGTGTGTTCAGGACTCCTGATTTTGATGAAATGAAATCGTTGATGAAAAACAAAATTATTTTCGATGGAAGGAATGTTTTTGAATTAGGTGAAATGGAGGAGCAGGGATTTTATTATGATAGTGTGGGGAGGAGGCTTGTCGGGGTTCTGGGTTCTGAGTTCTGAGTTCTGGGTTCTGGGTTCTGGGTTCTGAGTTCTGGGTTCTGGGTTCTGAGTTCTGGGTTCTGGGTTTTGAGTTCTGGGTTTTGAATTATATTAGTTTATTGTTTAATCC
>JBIOHA010000213.1:0-5064 GCA_044448625.1 Chitinophagales bacterium
CAATTACATACAATATTCCATTTACATATTTAGGATCATACATCACACCGTAAGCTGTGGCAACGTTGGAATATAAATTCCAGTCATTTTCAATTTCATCATATGAATAAAAAGCACTCCCTGAAGAAATTAATATTTCTCCTGCATTATTCTTCACTACACCGGTAACATTGTTTGAACCGAACGCCACTTCCTGGGTCTCAAAAATATTGGTTGAAACAGCATTTATATCAATCAACACAGGAATGTTGAGGTAAGCATATTCGTTGAGATAAAAATCTAAACCGTCGGTAAATAACAACTTGTCAATAGTATATCCGGCAATATTTTTTTCAAACGTCCATGAGGTGCCGGTAAGTTTATATATTTCATTATTCAGGTAACAATATAAATTATTATCGCTGCCCCTTACAATATTGCCGACGAAAGCAAATTCGGGTAATCCGTCCATTGCTGAAGTAAAGCTTCCGTCTTTATGTTCAAATTCAAGTGTGCCGAAATTATTGATCAAATAGGTGTTTGCATCAACCCCGTAAATCCGCACATTATTAGGCGAGCATCCTAATACGATTGGAGAATCTGAATTTGGAAATGAATCAATAGGTGTATTGGTGGCTGCATCAATTACAAGACAATTTGTCCCGGTAAATATCAAAACATGATCTTCAATGGTAATATCAAAATCCCAAGCATTAAAATCCCATCCTGCTCCGCCAACAGAATTAATAAAAGTATATTCATGTGTGGTGCAATCAAATTTATATAAACCCATATTGGTTTGAAGCCATAGGTCGCCAAACGAATCAAATTTCATGCGGTATAAATTAAATGCAATGGGAAATTCATAAGTGATCCAGTATGTTCCATCCCATTCCACAACACCCGAATCGTAGGTACCGATCCAGATTGTTTCTGTGGTTGTGCTCACAGCTACCTGTTCAACAGAAGATGAAGGGAGTCCCGCATCACCATGTTTATAAACTGTTTTCTCGCCTGTAACGACATTAAAGTCGATAACCCCGCCTTTACATGTTGTCCATATATGATCACCGGCAGGTTCCGCATCGGTTATACTGGTGATGTTGCTGTAGTTTTCCCATGTGCCGGCAAAACCCGCTGCAAATAGGGTAGAGAGGAGAACTGTTCCTAAAATGTAAATTGATTTTTTCATAGTCATTTCGTTTTCAGATACAAATTTCACTGCAAATACACGAATAATAAAATCAAAATGCGGTCTTAAATTAAAAGTCTGACATAAATATTACCATATTTTTCCCTTGTATAGGGTAATTTTACTCCCCATAACTTAACAGTCAATGAAAAGCCCATCCTCTGATCTTTTTACGCTCGTGAAATCCCTGAGCAAGTCAGAAAAACGGTACTTTAAACTCCATGCCTCACGGCATTATGGTGGTAAAAATCAGTATGTAAAGCTATTTCAATTTATAGAAAAACAGCCGGAGTATGATGAAAAGGTTTTGTTAAAAGAATTTTCGTCAACAAAATCTATTGCTCATTTCGCCGTAATTAAAAAGCAGCTCTATGAAAACATTTTGGAATCGCTCCATAGGTTTGATGAGTTTGCGCATAGTGAGCAGAAGATCTATAAAGGCATTCACTATTGTTCGCTGCTCTTGAAAAAAGGATTGTTTGATCAATGCAAAAAGCAAATAAAAAAATACAGGGTGCTGGCCTATACGCTCGAAAAATTTGAATGTATCATCGAGCTTATCGAAATAGAAAAACAGCTCATCACTAAAACTCAATTTACCACCGTGAGCTATGCACAAATGGAAGCTTTACAGGAAGAACAATATGCATGCATTAAGAACCTGGATACCACCGGTAATTTCTGGATAAAAAGCAATACCATTTTCAAAATGCACTATGAAAAAAAGATCGCACCCGGTAAAGAGAATAATGAATTAAATAAATTAATGGACGATGATGAATTTAAATCGGAAAATAAAGCGACAACATTTAAATCAAAACTCGACAGGTTGCAGATCAATGCCTTACACGCATTTGTAAACGGTGATGTTGCAAAAGCCTACCAGTTAAATGCAGGTTTTATCAGGATGGTAGATGAACATAAGCATTTTAAATTATTGTTCGCCGACAGGTATTTTTCTGTTTTGAATAATTACCTCATCGATAGTCTTATCCTCAATAAAAATAAAGAACTCATTAGCGGTATAAAGCTCATGCGCAGTTTACCGGGCCTTCCGGAATTCAAACATATTCAAAACCTCGAAGCCAATGTTTTCCGACTGAGTTTTTTGCTTGAAATGAACCTCTATGTTTCAGGTGAGGATTTTGAGAAAGCTTTACGCTGCATGGAGGACATTCAAAAAGGTTTAGCGAAATACCGGGATAAGATCCCGAAACCAAATATCATTACGCTGAGATATTTATCGGCCTATACATTGTTTTGCACAAAACGATTTAATGAATGCCTGAGCGAACTGCTCATTATTATGAATATGAAAGAAGCGGAATCGATTGCTGATATTTACCGCGATACGAGGATGCTCGAGCTCATCTGCCATTTTGAATTAGGTGATCACTTTCTGCTCGAATCACAGATCATTTCATTTCAGCGATTGTTGATCACTAAAAAGATAAGATCACGCACCCTCAAAATCGTAATTCGTTTTTTGAAGCAATCAACTCAAAAATTAAGCAAGCCCAAAAGCAAGGATCTGGAAAAAGAATTATTGATCCTGTCAGAAAATGAAGAAGAAAAAATTGTATTTAATAACCTGAATTATTTGTACTGGGCTAGAGAATTGCGAATTGCGGATTGAGCAAAAATTCGAAATTAAACAGCCACTATACATCGCAATATCAAGTAGAATCTCTTCATTAGCATATCAGCACATTTATATAATTAGCACATTAGCAGATGAATTTCGCCATGAAGTGGAAGTCTGGCAGTTCAGTTGGTAAATCGCTACATCGGCTGCTTATCTACAATCCATCATCGGCCGTTCATCGGCTGTTCATCCAGTATCGGCCGTTCATCCGCTGTTTCAAAAAATGACCGCCGGCAATTTGCCAACGGTCATCACCACTACTTCATAACTATTTTACTGCACACTGATCTTTTGCTTTGCCGCATCTTCTCCCATGCTAAGTGGCAGATGAATATGAAGCACACCGTCTTCATATTTTGCGGTTATTGCATTTGCATCAATTACAGCGCCCAGGCTGAATGTGCGTGTAAATCCACCGCGGCTGTACTCTCTGCGAATCCATTCCGGACGTGGAAATCCTTCAGGCGGACGATAGGAAACAGTGAGCTCCCCCCCCTGTAGATCAACGTCAAAATGTTCGCGAATGCGGCCGGGCGCAAATACCAGCATTTCATAACTGGTTTCCGTTTTGTAAATGTTCACGGCGGCTCTTTCCATTGAACGGTAAAGCATATGCCGTGAACTGCTTCCGTAGGCGCCTTTGGCGGCGCAATTTTCATTGTAATACATAATACAATTTTTAGTTAAATAATTAATTGTAGATAAAGCCGAATGAAACCGTGAAATATTGTAATACAACAAAATTTTTTAACGAATAATCATGACAATTAAATTACATACCGGTTATAGGGGTAACATGAAATAAATTAGATTTGTATATAATAATTTATCAATGAAAAGAAAATATTTTCTCCAGGGGCTTGGCCTTGCAGGTTTGGGTTCGATCTTGCCAACGAATAAAATTGCAGCTTCCAAACCAGACCGGACCCAATTAAAATTATTGGGTGTTGATTGTGTTTTAATTCCGCACGAAACTGCAGGACCTTATCCGCTCGATCTCAGTGGCACCACCGATTTTTTCCGCACAGATATTACTGAAGGAAAGCCCGGAATTCAACTTGACCTTACCTTGAAACTGGTAAGTATTCAGGATGATTGCAAACCGATAGCCAATGCAAGGATCGATCTTTGGCAAACGGATAAAGAGGGAGTTTATTCTGGATTTGTTCAACCGGGTGCAGACACTACGGGCCAAACTTTCTGCAGGGGAATTCAAATTACGGATGTAAATGGGGAAGTGAAATTCAAAACAATTTATCCAGGCTGGTATCCCGGCAGAACTACGCATAATCATTTCCAGGTATTTTTAAGTAATGTTTTGACCGCCACTTCACAAATGGCATATCCTGATGCGATAACAACAATTGTATACAATGATCCGCTATACACAAAAGGTCAGAATACAACTGTTGAAACAACAATTGATGATGGAGTTTTTGCTGATGGTTATGATGATCAGCTATTAACTATTACACCAAATTTAACTACAGGTGGTTATGATGGAACACTAACAATTGGAATTGATGAGCCTGCTACCGGATTAATTAATCTTGAGCCGGAAACCGGGGGACAATTTAAATTAATGTCCAATTATCCAAATCCATTCAACGGAGAAACAACAATACCATTCAAATTATTTTTTGCTGCGAATGTGAAGATCGATCTCTATAATATGATGGGAATAAAAGTAGCTGAATTAATGAATGAAAAATTAGCAGCGGGTGACCATAATTGCCTGGTTAATTTAAATGATTCATCAATAAATTTACCCGCAGGTAATTATGCTTATCAGCTTACAACTGAAAATGAGTTGGGAAAATTTATGCAGGTAAAAGTGATGACTGCCAATTAATAAGCCAGGACCACTACAATATAAAGCGGAACAGTGTTTATTCCGGTTCAAAAAGTAAAACCGTAACATTCCCTGCACTATCGTAGCGTTCAACTGTTAATGAAAGATCTGTAACAGATGTGATCTTTAACCGCACAGCATTATTCATATCAGTTGAAACAATGGTAAGATATGTATTTGTGTCGTCGATGGTCCATGTGCCTGTGATACTTACTCCCGATAATACAGATTGAGCAGTATTGTCTTCATTGATATAAAGTACATCATCAGCCATTGCTGCATCGGGATCTACTTCAATACCGTCAACAACAACAGCAGCTAACTGCCAGTGGTTAAACAATGGATTTACAGGATAATAAATACTTGCCGAAACAGCATTGATGAAAAATGTGGAGG
>JBIOHA010000214.1:0-5045 GCA_044448625.1 Chitinophagales bacterium
ATAAATAAGAATGTACTGAATACGATCAAAAAAATTCCGAGTATTATTTCAATATAAAAAGTATTGATAAAAGTGGTCAGCACCGCACCAATAAAAACCATAAGAATTCCCGGCAGTCCAACTAGTATTAGAATTCTCAAATTTGTATACTTTCCGAAAAGGAAAATTTTAAAAAGATTGCTGAATACATGGAAAATAGCGGTCAATGCCAGTACGCTTGTGAAGTCAAAGAAAAAGCCGGCAAGCGGGACAAAAAACAGGGAAGAGCCAAAGCCTCCTAAAGTTCCTGCTATCTCGGATAAAAGAGCAAGCGACAGAAAGATCAGGATGTCGTAGAAATCCATTGATTAGTTTCAAGTTAAAATATTCAAAGGGCCGCATCGATTTGCAGTCCTTTTGAATTCATTAATAGAATTGATCATTAAAAGTTTGAGAGGTATGATCAGATCTTTTCAAAATGAATTTCTTCATTTCCTGAATCATCTTTCAGGTGCATTGTTGAATCTGTAAGTTCAGTTATCAGCCATTTATGATCTAATTTATCCATGAGTGTGTTTCCGGAAATAGTGATCACCATTTCCGTATCAAAATTTGGATCATCATCACTGTTTTCAACAACCCATGAACCGCTAAAACTTTCTGCTCCTGATGCTACTATTATTGTTCCATCGGCGTTGAATGAAAATGTCCACCCGTCAAAATCATTGCTGACGCCATTGCTATTGTCGTAATAATAGTTTACTATCCAGCTTCCTTTAGCCATTTCTATGGAATCTGTAAGGGAGGGAACTGAAGGTGTAGGCACGTCTTCCTTAGCGCATGAAGCAAATGCCAGAATCACAACCGCCATTAAGATTATTGATTTTACTTTTTTCATAATATTTTAATTTCTTACAAAATTATCGCCGGCTCACGCCTGAATCTATGATGCTTGTCATTTTTATAAGTGATCTTAATCAAGGATATTAAAAAGAGTATTTATTTATCCAACATAACAATAATCAGTTGTTGGGATGATGTTTATCATGATCCGAAATACTTTGTTAAATAATCTTTGCGAATAAAATCTATAACCAATACTGTAAAAAACAAATTATGAAAAAACTAATGTTATTATTCACCCTGTTCATCCTGTCAGGCCCGATGATCATTAATGCATCGGTTTCGCAGACCAGAATTACTCAGATAGCACCCGATAACAACACCTATAAAGTTTCTGCAACAGGGATCATCATGTTAAAAGGAGATATTTGGGTTATCCGTGTAGAGGATTCAAATGGTGTTACTGATTATGTTCCACAAAATCTTTCAGACAGATTTAAGGTATCGGGCATACAAGTGAAATTTTCAGGAATTGCAAAAACTGTTTCGGATACTGAAAAATTAGCAGGTATTCCTCTTGTTTTACAGCATATCAATGTCATTCATTCATAAATGGTTATTGCAAGGTGATTTATTTCGAGTAAAATTTGTATTTCTAAAAAAGGGATGGAAAGTGCTCTGTCCCTTTCTACCCCATTAAATACATGCTCATTGTCTGGAGTATGCACACTTCTCTATACATCAAAGTTCTACTTCAGCAAATGCTGAAGTCAACCCTGCAAATATTCCAAAGCCATTTGCAATATTTGAAAAAACAATAACCGGTTCGCCAAAAGGATTTTCGCCTGTAGATGATTGCAACGACGACGAGGCAATATATTTATAATATTCTTCTGATAAATGATTTAATCTGAATACAAATTTCGGGTCGGTGATAAATTCGGTTGGTAATTCGAGCAGGCTTACCGTTAGTGTTTTTTGTTTTCCATCGAAAGTGATATCAGTAAAATAAACTTCATCGCATAATGTTACAGTGCCTTCCTCATCGGTGCCGTTTCCGAAATCATAATCGCCTGCGGTAAAAACAGGATCGTCGGTAGTAAAACAGGTATATGTTGAACTGTAAAAATCTTCGTAATTAATTTTGAGCGAGTAAAAATCATCCCCTTCGGGATCTGTAAATGTTATCTGAACCTGGTAATGGGGCACCACGGTATCAATAACATAATAATTTCCCAACGAATCGAATGCGCTATATTGTATGTTGACAAAAATGGTGTCGGTAATTTTAGCTTCTTCAATAATAATGGCTGATGGAATTGAGGTTTCAGCAATTACAGTTGCTCTTCCCGGAGCGCTGGCCTCTATTTTAAAATTGTCGTCGGGTGTTGCATTAATTAAATTAGCAGGGAACGAATAATTCCCATCGTAAGAGAAATTGAAATTTCCGAGAAATACATCGTTTTTAAAAATACCAATTGTTGCATCGTTCACCCTTACATTTTCGAAACCTACAGCCAGCGGATCAGTGCTGAGTGAAACAGTAAGATCAACCAGGCTGTCGGGCTGGATAAACGAATTTACCACCAGGCGACCTTCCTGTGTTTTAACATCGAAATACACCACCTTTTCACAGGAGATAATTATAGACACAAAAATTATTGCGATTGTTATTTTCATAATTTTTAACTTACAAGACCCCCATTTAATTTTCCAGTTGTTTATTGTTTCGGTCGGTGGGGACACCGACCGATAAGTTTAAAGTGACGAATTGCGAAACACGATTTACAAGTTACGAATTTACTACTCACCATTCACCACTGCCCACTCACCATTTAAACTCATAACTCACACTCGGTATTATCGGAAACAAACTCACCTGGCGATAATAATTTTTATTTGTCATATAATCATAGGTTTGATAAATGAAAAACGGATTTAAATGATTATACAAATTATAAGCGCCAAAATTCCAGGTTTGCGACCATAATTTTTTCTCTTTATGTACCGCAAGGTTGATATCCATGCGATGATATGCATTCATTCTATATCCATTTCGGCCTTCATATGCATAGATCACTTCATTAAATACACCCTCATATTTAGCTATTGGTAAACTTATTGGTTGTCCTGATGAATATACCCAAGTGCCTGAAACATCTATTTTATCATTTATTTTATACACTGCTGCTATTTCAAAGTCGTGGCGGCGATCGTATTTATAAGGAAATTTTTCACCGAGATTAATATAGGGGAATTGCCTGTAGCTCCACGACAAAGTATATCCCACCCATCCCGTTAATTTCCCTTCTTTCTTTTGAATAAATAATTCAGCACCATATGCCCATCCTTCACCTCTTTCCACTTTATCTTCCCATCCCTGCAATCCTTCAAATAAATAATTGGCGCCATCTTTATATTCGATGATATTTTTCATTTTTTTATAATAACCTTCAACACTTAATTCATAATCTTCTTTTAATTCATAGGCAATTCCTATTGCCGGCTGATACGATTGCTGAGGTGGAACTGTATCTGTAGCAGGCACCCAAAGATCGGTAGGCAAACCGATGCCGGAGTTGGTAAGCAAATGAATATATTGAGTCATCGTACTAAACGATGCCTTGAACGAAAATTTCGGATTAATTAAATACCGTGCACTGAATCGCGGTTGCAGCGATTTGTAAAAAACTTCGTTTACAAGAAATGCGGAAGCGTGTATGCCGTAGTTAATTTTTATCTTATTGGTTACCTCCCAATCGTCTTCAGCATAAATATCAAATTCAGTGGCGAAAATATTATCTGATGAAAGACTGAATTCATCGTCAAATACATCTTCATTATCTGATTCAAATTGGGTTGCCCCGGGTTGGAAAGTATGATAGGTAATTCCTCCGCCAAATTTTAAATAGTGCGAAGGAAGCGGAATATAATCAAGATCATATTTCAGGCTCCAGTCATAAATACCTGAAAAATATTCGAAACCCAGAAACGTGTCATCACCGCTTGAATTTTCATCGGTGAAATTGCTGTAGATATCAAATTTATAATCGGTAAAGGTTGCAGTGAGATTGCTGAATATTTTTTTTGTGAACAAATGGTTCCACCTGGCAACAGCAGTTGCGTTCCCCCAATACAATCCATTATCCTCTTCGCGATAAGTATCTTCGTCGTATTGGTATTTATATTTAAAATATGCTTTGTCCCTGCCAAAATAACCGCTGATGTATAACCTGTCTTTATCCGAAAATTTATGATTGATCTTTGCATTCAGATCATAAAAATAATAACCTGAAACACCGTCACCGCCATTTTGCGCTTTAATTATCGGACGTGTGATCAGATCAATATATGTTCTCCGCCCTGAAACAATAAACGAGGTCTTACCTTTTTTGATCGGGCCTTCAAATGTCAATCGCGATGCAACTAATCCAATTGATCCCTCACCGTGAAATTCATTCATATTGCCTTCCTTCATCCTGATATCAACAACGCTCGAAAGTCTACCACCGTAGCGTGCAGGAAATCCTCCTTTAATTAATGTTACTTTATTTATTGCATCTGAATTAAATACGGAAAAAAAGCCAAATAAATGAGATGCATTATATACCGGTACCCCATCCAATAAAATTAAATTCTGATCCGGCGAACCGCCACGAACAAAAATTCCACTCGTTCCTTCCGTGCCCCCGGAAACACCAGGTAATAATTGCATCGCTTTCAACACATCCACTTCGCCTAAAAATGCGGGCAATGCTTTTATTTGATCGATTGGAATTTCAACAGTGCTCATTTGCGTTCGCTCCTGAAACCGCTCCGCGTTTTCTTCGGCATTTATTTCTACGGTTTGCAATTCATTCGATTCTTCCAAAGCGATATTGATGACGGTATCATTATTCAAATAGAACTTTGATTTATATGTTGCATAACCAACATATGCATAGTTGAGCTCAATATTTCCTGTGGTAAGTGTTAAACTGTAAAAACCATATTCATTGCTGATGGTACCCTTTCGATCTATCGAATTAAAAACAGCGGCATTAATAAGTTTCTCTCCGGAGCTTTTTTCTGTAACATAACCGCTGATGGTGAATGACTGGCTGAAGACCAGGCTTACTAAAAAGAGAAATGTGCTTAGAAGAGAAAGCGTTTTTTTTGTCATGTCCACCAGAGGCGAAATTAATAAGTTTGTGATGAATTGGGGTTATCTACTAACATTATGG
>JBIOHA010000215.1:0-5039 GCA_044448625.1 Chitinophagales bacterium
CCCGTAGATTATATTGTAACCAAATCATTCATCCCAAATTTTACAAAATATATTGCGACCTTTTATGCCAAAGAAAATATTAGATGTAACGCAATTGCACCCCATGGAATATTTAATGACCATAGTGATGCATTCATTCATAACTTTTCTAAATTATCACCGCTCGGTCGCATGGCCGAAAAAAATGAAATGATAGGACCATTTACTTTCTTAGCAAGCGATGCATCAAGCTATATGACCGGAAGTATTTTAACAGTTGATGGAGGGTGGACAGCATGGTAAATAAAAAAAATATAAAACTCTTTTTGTGTGATGTAGACGGCGTTATGACGGATGCAGGAATGTATTACACAGAAAGCGGTGATGAATTCAAAAAATTTAATACGCATGATGGAATGGCGATGAACCTTTTGCGGGAGACTGGAATTAAAACAGGAATTCTAACTACTGAAAATACAAAAATTGTTGAGCGTCGTGCAAAAAAATTGAAGATAGACTATGTTTATCAGGATGTTGGTTTCGGAGGTAAATTAAAAGCTGCACTTGAGATTTGTAAAAAAGAAAATATGACCATGGATCAGGTGGCTTATATTGGTGATGATATTAATTGTATTGAATTATTAATGGCTGTCGGAATCGCTGCATGCCCGGCAAACTCAACAAAGAAAGTAAAAGAAATTCCCGGGATAATACAACTCACAAAATCCGGTGGCGATGGAGCCGTAAGAGAATTTGTTGAAATGATATTGGCTGATGAATAAACCTGGAATCATAACACTTCCAAAAATTTTAGATTCGAGAGGCAATCTTTCTTTTATTGAAAGCAATAAAAATATTCCGTTTAAAATAGAAAGGACGTATTGGATATATGATGTTCCGGGTGGCGAAATACGAGGGGGACATGCCTATAGAACGCTGGAAGAATTTATTGTTGCATTAAGTGGAAGCTTTGATGTGGTATTGCATGATGGTGAAAAGGAAATACGATTTCAACTCAACAGGTCTTATTATGGATTATATGTTCCGAAAATGTTTTGGCGACATATGGAAAATTTTTCGACAAACGCTCTTGCTTTAATTCTGGCATCAGCACCTTATAATGAAAATGAATACATAAGAGATTTTGATGAATTCAAAAACAGATCATAAACATAAGGTAGGAGATTGCAAACTTATTGAATTGCCTAAAATTCAAAATAGATCTGGAAATATTACGCCTATTCATAATTTAGTTGAGATCCCATTTAATATTGAACGGGTTTTTTATTTATACGATATTCCTGGAGGTGAATCAAGAGGAGCGCATGCACATAAAACATGTCACCAGTTTTTGATCGCAGCAAGTGGAAGCTTTGAAATAATGGTTGATGACGGACAGGATCAAAAAACTATAATGCTAAACCGGCCATATACCGGGTTTTATATTCCTCCGGCAATTTGGGCGAAGGAGTTGAATTTTTCTTCTGGTGCAATTTGTTTGGTACTTACAAGTCAGCATTTTAATGAATCGGACTATATCAGATCACATAATGAATTTTTGAATTATCGCTCAGTTCTAAAATGAAATTCAATAATAGGAATGTTAATATAAGTAAGAAAGCGGCTATCGGAACAAATGTGCGCATAGGTGACGATACAATTATTTATGATAACGTTGTGGTTGAAGATGGATCTGTTATTTGCAACAATTGCATAATAGGGGAACCAGAAAATGCATACTATTCAGAAACCTCTTATGAAAATGCTTTCACCCGCATTAAAAAAAATGCGCTCATTAGGAGTCATACAATAATTTATTCGGGATGCACGCTCGGCGAAAATTTTTCTACAGGTCATCGTGTTACCATCAGGGAGCAAACATATTTTGGCGATAATTGCAGGGTCGGAACACTCAGCGATATTCAGGGTTTTGCTGAGTTCGGAAATTATTGTTGGATACATAGTAACGCCTTCATCGCTCAATATACATCTGTAAAAGATTTTGTTTTTATTTATCCGCAAGTTTGTTTTGCAAATGACCCGCATCCGCCTTCCTCAATTAATCGCGGACCGTCGATTGATAATTTTGCGCAAATAGGAGCTAAAAGTATTATTCTGGCCGGGGTGAAAATTGGAACGCATGCATTGGTTGGAGCGGGTTCCGTTGTAGTTGATAATGTTGGCGCTCACCAGCTTGTTTTAGGAAATCCGGCAAAATATATCAAAGATGTACGCGAAATAAAATCAAGAGAGTTTGATGGTATGCAATATCCCTGGCCATATCATTTTGACAGATCAATGCCCTGGAAAGAAATTGGATTTGAAAAATGGCTCGGCCAGAACCCGCAATACAGCAAATAATGCAGATCCCCTATTTATCTTTTAAAGGAATGCATGATAAAATAAAATTTGAGATAGTAGATGCCTTTGAAAAATTTTATGACAAAGGTTGGTTTGTTTCCGGAGCTGCAGTTGAAGCATTTGAAAGAAATTATGCTGAATTTAATAATGTGAAATTTACAGTTGGTGTAAGCAATGGATTTGATGCTCTGTATCTCGCGTTGCGGTCGCTGAATATTGGTCCTGGTGATGAAGTAATTGTTCCTTCAAATACATATATAGCTACAGTGCTTGCTGTTTCATATACAGGGGCGATACCGGTTTTTGTCGAGCCTGATATTGGAACTTATAATATTGATCCTAAAAATATATCCAAGGCGATAACAAATAAAACAAAGGCAATTTTACCGGTTCATTTATATGGTCAGGCTTGCAGAATGGATGAGATAATGGGCATTGCAGAAAAACATAATTTGCACGTAGTTGAAGACAATGCCCAGGCTCATGGTGCAGCATTTAATGGAAAAATGACAGGAAGTTTCGGAG
The DNA here is from genome assembly GCA_044448625.1 of Chitinophagales bacterium. Lineage (GTDB taxonomy): Bacteria > Bacteroidota > Bacteroidia > Chitinophagales > BACL12 > UBA7236. Next base: position 2,866 of record JBIOHA010000215.1, read on the forward strand.
TGATTAACGCTACAAGTTTTTATCCTGGAAAAAATTTAGGGGCATTAGGTGAGGCAGGTGCCATTACTACGGATGATAAAATGCTTGCAGAAAAATGCCGAGTATTAAGGAATTACGGATCTGAAAAAAAATACTATAACCAGGAACAGGGATTTAATATGCGTATGGATGAATGCCAGGCTGCATTTCTTTCTGTCAAGTTAAAATATCTTGCCAAATGGATAATTCAACGTGAAATTACTGCATCAATTTATAGTGAAGAATTAAAAAATGTTGGAGACATCATATTACCCATGATTGAAACCAGCTCGACACATGTTTGGCATATATACATGATCAGGACACAATATCGCGATAGGTTGCAGGAATTTCTAAAGAATTCTGGTGTTGAAACTATGATCCATTACCCGGTGCCAGTTCATCTTCAGCAAGCATATCGCAACATGAATTATGTCAAAGGCGATTTTCCTGTTGCAGAAGAAATTTCATTAACATGCTTAAGCCTCCCTATATGGCCAGGGCTTACTGAAACTGAAATAAATTATACCTGCACTGCAATTAAAAAGTTCTTTTCAGCCATTGGAAACAACTAGTTACAAACAAATTATCCGCTCAACAGGAATAACAGGAATTGCGCAATCAATAATTATAATACTTAAAATTATTGGCAACAAATTCATCGCTGTTTTATTAGGTCCTGTTGGTATTGGATATATGGGATTACTTCAGTCGACGATCGATCTGATAAATAATATTTCCGGACTCGGATTGGGGTCAAGTGCTGTGCGGGATATAGCTGTTGCTTCAAAGTCGGAAGATGCACATAAAATTTCATCTACAATTCTCGTTTTAAAAAGACTTTGTATTGTAACGGGCATCGCTGGTACAATATTCACTTTCATATGTGCGCCATTTTTAAGCCGTTGGGCATTTCAGAATAATGATCATATAAATGATTTTCGATACTTGTCTGTTGCTTTATTTATCACCCAGATCGCAATTGGACAACAGGCAATTTTACAGGGAACACGCAGGCTTAAGGAGATGGCAATTTCTTCCATTACGGGAACTGCTGCCGGATTAATATTAACGGTTCCTCTTTATTTTATTTATGGAAAAGATGCAATTGTTCCTGCAATTTTGATCAGCGCAGGAATATATTTATTTACGTCATGGTATTTTTCCCGGAAGGTTAAAACAATAAAAACCCAGTTATCTATAAATGAAACTTTATCAAGTGCAAAGGGAATGATCACGCTTGGATTTGCGACCATGTTATCAGGATTATTCATTTTAATCAGTATATATCAGTTACGGTTGCTTATAAATCAGGAATTAGGAATGTTTTATGTTGGAATTTTTCAGGCTGGATGGGGAATTGAAGCGATTTATCTTCAAATGCTGTTTCAGGCGATGAGCAGGGATTATTATCCAAGGCTTTCAGCAATTAGCAATTCACCAACGGAAATGAATAAACTGGTAAATGAGCAATTGCACATTTCCATTTTGATTGCAGCGCCAATTATTTCTATAATGATACTGGTTTCACCATTATTGATCCAGTTGATGTATTCCCCCGAGTTTTATTCTGCTGCCTCATTATTACAATGGTTGCTGATGGGTACGCTGTTAAAAATATTTGCATGGCCTGTTGCATTTGTATTGCCCGCCTTGCGGTCAACAAGAATTTATTTATTGACAGAGGCTTTCGCCTCACTTGGGATATGGTTGATAGCACGACTGCTGATTGACAGATTTGGAATTGAAGCGGTTGGCATTGCGTATATGTTGAATTATATTCTTTACTGCACACTTGTTTTTTTCATTGCCAGGCGACTGATATCATTGAAATTTGATAAGTTTACTTTCACCGTTATATCTGTTTCTGCAGTTTTTATTGCTATCACATTTATTTTGCGACGCAACGAATACTTTTCCACGCTTTCAATTATCGGGGCCACCAGCGCATCATGTTTATTAATTGCATGGTCCGTATTTCATTTAAACCGTGTGGCTGGAATTAAAGGAATTATTTTAAGGAAATTCAGGTCAGTTGGAAAAAGTGACAATTAAGGAGTTACCGCTGGTTAGTATCATTGCAATTTGTCATAACCACGAAAAATATTTAGTGGAAACGCTTGACAGTATCAAGAATCAAACATATCCTGCCATAC
>JBIOHA010000216.1:0-5035 GCA_044448625.1 Chitinophagales bacterium
GGCGAATCAAACTGGCCGGAGGATTTATACAAAACTGATGTGTTTGTTATGACACATGAAAAAAGAGCACCATGGGTTCAAAAGGGATCAACTACTTTTTATTTCACCAATGAAAACATTGAAAGCGTTTTGGCAAAAGCAAAGATATCTGCGAAAGGTAAAGATGTCAGAATTCAGGGTGGCGGTAATATCATTCAGCAATATCTGAACGCCGGACTGGTTAATGAATTTTGCATTCATATTTCCCCAATAATATTAGGAAGTGGCATCCGGTTGTTTGAAAATATTAATAAAGATATTTATGATATTGAAATCAGTGAAGTCATTCCTTCCAAACTGACGACCCATATAAAATACAAGTTGACTAAAAAATAAAAGGTCTACACGGCATTTCAATATTTAGTACAAACTTAGGACTGCCGACCGCCTTCCCGACACGCACAAAGGCGATCGGGATGACATCGTGGCATTCGCCAGCGAGTCAACTGCCAACTACTTTTTTATTTCCCATTTTTCTCTTATTTTTCAGTAAAATACCCCCCGATGTCACCTGGTAAATCACTTCTACTTATCCTGGCACTTTGCTTCACACATGTGAAAATTGCACCAGCTCAATGCCTGAACGGTACATATACAATTGGCGGCATATCGCCTGATTATATTCTACTTAACGACGCTGTGAGTGCGCTGATAACCAATGGGGTTTGTGGCAGCGTCGATTTTCTGATACGCGATGGTAGTTATCCCGAGCAACTAACCATTCCTGTTATTGCGGGTGCTTCGGCTACAAATACCATCCGGTTTACTTCGGAATCAGGCGACAGCACCTCGGTTGTTATCAATCCCCTGACCGGCAGCTCCCAGGAATGGGCTATTAAACTGGACGGCACCGATCATATCACTTTCGAAAAGCTGACCGTGCATTGCATGCCAACAAATAACAATTCATTAAAGGAAGGATTTTACCTGATTAACGGGAGTGAGTATGTTTCCATTAAAAATTGTGTGATTGATTGTTATTACTTCACCATCAAAGGTCCTTCGATTTATGGTGTTGGTATCGATTCCGTTTTCCGGAACAATGAGTTTTCAAATAATGTGCTCATCCAGGGTATCCAGCTGTATGGATCAACTGTAGCTGGCCAGGCTGGCGGAGTTGTAATCAAGAATAATATTATAACATTTGGAAGCTTACAGATTTCTGAACTTGAAAATTTCCTGGTTACAGAAAATTATATAACAGCGGATTCAGCATTGAGCACTTCCGCATATATTTCGAGTTGTAATTCTGGAGGTGTATTCTCAAAAAATCAATTTGTTGGTTTCCGCAATAAGGTACTCCGCTTTGATATTTGCAATCCACCAATAGGGAACGAAATCTTTATCTCTAATAATTTTATCATGTGCGGAGCCGGTACGCCAAATGATGTCCTCGGACTTCTTCTGAATGCTTCTTCAAATATTAAAATCTATAATAACAACATTGCTTTATGGGATCCCTATACTTATGTATTCGATACTCCATGCAAACTGGTAAATTCGGATTCCATCGATATCAGGAATAATATATTCGCGCATTTTGCTTTCGGTCCTGCTTTATATTGCGTAAACTCAACCTTTACATCTGACTATAATAATTTATATAGTAACGACACCGGTTTAGTAAGAATCGGCAATACAGTTTATCCATTTCTCTCCGACTGGCAGTTGACAGGCAATGATGCAAATTCATTCGATTATGATCCGCTTTTCATTTCGTTTGGTGATTTACATACCGGGCAGTTTTTATTAAAGAACACCGGGTTGCCGTTAGCGGCTATTACTGATGATTTCGACAGCGAAATTCGTGATGCCACTCCCGATATCGGTGCTGATGAATTTGAAAACCTGACCGATTCTGTATGGCCGGGTGATGCCAACAAAACGGGATTGGTCGATATGAATGATTTGTTAACTGTCGGGCTGAATTATGGTGCTTCAGGATTTGCTCGAGATAGCATCAGCAACTTATGGATGGGACACAAGTCGTGGGGCTGGACCTCGAGTGTTTTTAATTATACCTTCCCCGATCGGAAACATACCGATTGTAATGGTGATGGAACTATTAATGCAAGTGACACCTCGGCTATTGCTTTGAATTTTAACCTCACCCATCCTCTCCGGACTGGAAATAATTTTAATAACCCATCTTCATTGGTTGCGCAATTGGCGACTGTTGCCAATAAGGATACCATTGGCCTGGGTGAACAAGTTACGTTTGAAATGGAGCTGGGAAATATTTCCGTTCCCATCGACAGTATCTACGGCCTCATATTCCATATTTCAATGAGTGATCCTTCATTGGTTGATAGTAACAGTTTTGCAGTATCGTATGCCGGATCTTTTTTTGGCAGCATCGGAAATGATATGATCAAACTGGAAAAATATTTTGGATCCTCCGGAGAACTCATTTTTGGAATCACAGGCATCGATCACCTGAATAGAAATGGATATGGAAATGTACTATCATTCTCATTTAACGCCGTAAATTCACTGACATCACCCCAGGTACTCTTTATTGTACCCAATAATATTACAGCCATTACACACAGCAAGTCTACCGTTGTTCTCAATTTCGGAGGCGACTCCGTTATTATTGATCCCGGTTTTGTGAGTGGATTAAATGAAATGCGGGAAAATAAAATTCACGTCTATCCCAATCCTGCGAAAGAACAGGTTAATTTTTCATGGACAACTATTCCTGAAACCCCGTTGCAATTATCAATTTTCAATACACTGGGTGAATTAGTTGACTCGATCATAATACCAGCGGGAAATCTTCAATATAATTATAACATCACCGGGCTTGATGCCGGAGTATATTACTTTTCATTAAAGAATACACAAGCAGAATTCCATTATGGTAAATTGGTTGTGGCGCACGAATATTAAAAAATATTTCATCATGAAAAATTTATCATGCCTGTTTGTAATCTGCTTTATGAGCTGGATTCCATTATCAATAAATGCACAAGCGCCGCAATGGCAATGGACCACGGAAATGGCAAATTATTCATCCGGAGCGGATATTGAAGGATGGACAATTGCAACCGATGATGCGGGTTACATATATGCTACCGGAGCTTTTTATGGCGACTCCATTACCATTGGCGCTTCCTCTTATGTAAGTCCGGGAGGGGGACTCTATGTGATAAAATACGATACGGCAGGAACCATAATCTGGTCAAGGGTGGATGGCGGTTTTGGAATGAATATCCCACGTGGAATTGCGACCGATGCTTCGGGAAATTTATTTATCGCTGCAACTTTTAGCGAGGATTCAGTTGTGTTCGGCAGCACAATTCTTTACAACACCAGTGCACCCAACCAGGATATTTGTGTAGTAAAATACGATACGAATGGAAATATACTCTGGGTGGTATCTGCCGGTTCAACCTCCAATGAGTGGGTGGAATCAGCAGATGTGGATCAGCATGGCAATTTATGGGTGACCGGTTCCTTTGACGCAGATTCACTTACTCTGGGATCATCAGTACTGGTTAATACCGATCCCAGTACGGAAGATATTTACCTGATGAAAATGGATGTCAACGGAATGATTCTTTGGGCAGTTAAAGCAGGAGGAATTGATTACGAGTGGCCAACTGCGGTGACAGGTGATGCGTTTGGTAACGCCATAATTAGCGGAGTATATTGGAGCGATTCTTTAATTTTTAACGGCACCACATCTTTGGTCAGTCCGTATGGCGTCAATCATGATCAGCTCTTTGTTGCAAAATATGATTCTACCGGAAATCTTAACTGGGCCCGGCAGGTTCTGCTCACCGAACAGGGATATGACAGCTACTTTTATGACGTAGCAGCTGATGCATTTGGAAATATCTTTGCCATAGGTTCCTGTATAAGCGATACCATTTTTGTCGATACACAGGAGCTGGTGAGTTCTCCACAAAGTTTCCGCGATATGCTCGTAGTGAAATACAATCCCGCTGGCTTAGTACAATGGGCAAGACGTGAAACAGGCACTGGTAATGTATATGGATTTGATCTTGCAGTAAATTCCTCGGGCGAAGCGTATGCAACTGGTTATTTTGATTGCGATTCAATTATATTCGGCAATGACACAACACTGATCATCGATCAATATTTCTACTCCGATATGTTCCTTGTGAAGTACCAACCTGCCGGAAATGTTGAATGGGCAACAAACGTCGGTGGTACGTATATGCCCGGATCGTGGGGCTATAAGCAATTCGGAGTTGCATGCGATGATGCTGGCAGGGTTTCGGTAACAGGAACTTTCGTCAATGATTCGGTGGCGTTCGGGACCAATTACCTGATGCTGAATAACAGCTATCCCAACACCTATGTTGCCATGCTAAATGATGCGGATGCCTGTGGCGCGGCATTTACGCTCGTGCCCGATACTGCAATGTTGCATCACTACTGGATCATAAACCAGGCAACGGGAACACCTCCGTTAAATTACCTCTGGGATTGGGGTGACGGCACTACAAACACTGGTGCTTATCCATCACACACTTATCCTGTTGCCGCATTTTATACAATTTGTCTTACCATTACGGATGCTTCAGGTTGTACGAATACAAACTGCGAATCGAATTACCTGGAGCGGCCCTCCGAAAATGCGGCATTAGTGGATATCAATGTAGTTGCTTCAATACCTACAGGAATTCCCTCCGCCGAATCGGGTGAACTGAAAGTGTTCCCAAATCCCGTTACAGATTTTCTTTATATCAGCTATAGCGGCGGTATAGACAAGATTGAAATATGTGACATTTATGGAAGAACGCAGACCCGCAGTTACTCCACTATTCAGAGTGGCCGGTTAGGAATTGATATGTCGGGCTACAGCAGCGGTATTTATTTTCTCAGGGTTTATAACGGCAGCGACTGTACAATTAAAAAATTCACGGTGCTGAATAAAGCAGAAAATTAGCAGAGACTTAAAAAAGGAACAGTCAGGTCGGATCTGATTAACACAGAGACACAGAGACACGGAGTTGCACAGAGA
>JBIOHA010000217.1:0-5029 GCA_044448625.1 Chitinophagales bacterium
CCTATGGAACCGGTAGGCTGCGCACCGGTAAAGAGGGTGAGGATGTAATAATTGAAGTGCCACTCGGAACGGTAGCCAAAGATTTTGAGACTGGTAAAATAGATGCCGAGGTAACGGAAGAGGGGCAGGAAGTGATCTGGATACCCGGCGGGCGTGGCGGATTGGGCAATAATAATTTTAAATCACCAACTCAGCAGGTACCACGATATGCACAACCAGGTGAGCCCGGAACCGAAGCCTGGAAAATTCTCGAGCTGAAAGTTTTGGCAGATGTGGGGCTGGTTGGATTTCCAAATGCAGGAAAATCAACCTTGTTATCTGTTTTATCTGCGGCCAAACCCGAAATTGCCGATTATGCTTTTACCACGCTTGTTCCCAACCTGGGCATTGTGGCCTATCGCAACCATCGTTCATTTATCATGGCCGATATACCCGGAATAATTGAAGGTGCCAGCGAAGGCAAAGGACTGGGCATTCGGTTTTTAAAACATATTGAAAGGAATTCAGTGCTTTTGTTCCTTATCAGTTGTGAAGAAAAAGATATTAAATCAACATACAAGATCCTGCAATCGGAACTGAAAAAATTCAATAAGGAATTACTATCAAAAAGAATGATACTTGCCATCACAAAAACTGATCTTATCGACGATGAACTGGAGCAAATGCTGACGAAAGAGTTGCCCAAAAAAGTTCCTGTAGTTTTTATTTCTTCACATACCGGAAAAAATCTCGACAAGTTGAAGGATATGATATGGAAGGAATTAACAGAGTAATTAACACATTCGAAAAATCACTTTCCTGGGTACAATGGTAAATTTGCGTTTGCGTACCGTCCACAAAGTTGGTGCGGTTTAATTACCTGATGAACAAATATTCTACCTCCAATTGGTTAATGCTTATCCTCCTCAGTATCATCTGGGGCTTTTCATTCATTTTTATGAAATACGGTTTGAAAACTTTCAGTTGGGATGAAGTAGCAGCAATTAGAATTTCATTTTCATTTATCGCAACATTACCGCTTATCATCATTCATTTCAGTAAAATAAAAAGAAGTGAAATTAAATATTATTGCATGGTGGGATTTTTTGGAAGCGGCTTACCGGCATTTTGTTTTACATTTTCACAAACTCATATCGAAAGTGGCATAACAGGCGTGCTCAACTCATTGACGCCGGTATTTACTTTTTTACTGGGAGTAATTTTCTTCCGGCTGAAATTTGAAAAAAATAAATTATTCGGATTGATAGTAGCGTTGATCGGTGCAATTATACTTGTTATTTTTGATAGAACCACTTCGGGGCAAAGCAATTTATTATTTGCCATTCCGATATTTATTGCCACTATCAGCTATGCTACCAGTGCAAATCTTGTAAAACGATTTTTACAAACTGCACATCCGCTGGCGCTTGGTGCGGTGGGATTTTCTTTTATCGGTATTCCCGCAATCATCTATTTATTTACCACCGATTTTCTTCAGCATACCGGCGATGAATTTTTTAATATCAGTTTATTCAGCATAATTGCGTTATCATTTTTTGGAACCGTTGTAGCATCCATTGGATATTATGCATTGGTTCAAAAAACCGATCCCATTTTCGGATCGCTTGTTACTTATCTCATACCCATTGTTGCCATCATTATCGGTTTCATCGACGGAGAAAAATTATTGGTTTATCATTTTATCGGGATGATGTTTATTCTTGCAGGAATATATCTCATCAATTCAAAAGGAAAAGTAAAAACAGAAGCTGTTGTAAAATCATGATCTCCTAAACACGTCAGCAATAATTTAACGTTGATTTTATTTCGCAGCAACAGCGCTTATCTCCACTCTTGCATTCCTGGGTAAACCAGCTACGGCAACTGTTTCCCTTGCCGGTGGAAATTCAGGAAAATATTCCCCATATACATTATTTACTTCGGCAAAATCATTCATATCCTTCAAAAAAATAGAACATTTAATAATGTCGTTCATTTTATATCCCGCAGCATTTATTATCGCCTGTAAATTTTGCATTACCCTTCTTGTTTCAAGTTGAATTTCGTTGCCATCATAGAGTTGTGCTGTTGTCGGATCTATCGCCACCTGGCCTGAAATAAACAGCATTCCATTGCATTCTACTGCTTGCGAATAGGGCCCGATAGGCTCCGGGGCATCTTTGGTATAAATAATCTTTTTCATTGGTGCTTTTTTTGTTGAACAGATTGTAAAAATAATAAGTACTTAACCAGTTGTGCATTGAAACACCAGGGTGTGGGAATCTTCTATTTACGAGTTGTTTGGAAATTTAAGCCGACCATCGTAAATTTATACCCTTGTTTCCCTGTACATTAAACCAACTGTTGTTGCATGCAAGATTTTTACTTTAGCCTCAGAAAGTATCTGTGCTTGTTTTTCTCCTTAATAATTATCTCTCTCTCCTCAAAGGGTCAGATCACCTGGACTACGGGTTATACCGCCGACGAGATGGCGGCAACACTTGCCGGAACCGGCACCGAAATAGACAATGCCGTGATCGATTGCTATAGCCTGGCGTTCGGAAAATTTGATGGAACCGACAGCAATGTCGGATTGGATAGTGGAATCATCCTGACATCGGGAAAGGTGCTAAATATTGCAGGGCCAAATAATTCAGGCAGCACAAGTTTCGACAACGTATGGCCCGGCGATCCCGATCTCGAATTGCTGGGAGCAGGAACACAGGATGCATGCTCCCTTGAATTTGATGTCTACTCACCAGGTGATACATTACAATTCTCCTATGTTTTTGGATCGGATGAATACCCGGAATATGCAAATACGGCATTTAATGATGCATTTGCATTTTTTATTTCAGGACCAGGATTTGGTACGCTTACCAATATTGCATTGATTCCGGGAACTGCTGTACCTGTTTCCATTAACAATATAAATGCTACCGATTATCCCGCCTATTATATACCCAATGGAACTGGTGGAGTTGGTATTTGGGGTACTGATCCCTATTATGTTGAATATGATGGACTATTGGTTGAACTGGTGGCGCTCGCAGTAGTTACTCCTTGTGAATGGTACCATTTAAAACTGGTAATTGCAGACAGAACTGACGGTTCCTGGGATTCAGGAGTTTTTCTAAAAGCAGGAAGTCTTATTACAAATGTAGCTGCTGACTTTACTTTTCCGGGAGCTCCGTTTGGACTTTTGGCTGAGTTCTGCTCTACTGATGCTGATCCTGTTCCTGTATTTGGTGCTGATGCTACACCTGGTGTTTTCACCGCAAGTCCTACAGGACTTATATTTGATAATATGACAGGGGTGATTGATCTTGATGCATCCACCCCGGGATCCTACGATTATACCAACACCGTTATCAATCCAGGTTGTTATGGCGACACTGATGTTTATACAATCACTGTTGTAATAGATGTTCCTCCAATCGCAACTTTTAATTATCCGGGTACACCATTTTGCAGCGATGAATTTGATCCGTCGCCATTTCTTGCATTTGGGGCTACAGCAGGTACTTTTTCAGCGGCACCGGCAGGATTAGTGGTTGATCCTGTTACTGGAATAATTGATATTTCCGCATCAGCTCCCGGAAGCTATATTGTAAGCAACCTCGTGTTGAGCGGCACTGCCTGTCCGGATGTTACTGCAACTACCATGGTAACTATTAACCCGGTGTTCGCTGTTTCTGTGGTGGACGAAACGTGCTCGGGTACAGCCTATACCCTGCCCGATGGAACAAACGTTTTTGCAACCGGTACTTATGTTACCATTTTAAATACGGTTGACGGATGTGATTCGACCATAACTACCGACCTTACGGTTAATCCCGCTTATGCCTATACATTAAACCCATCCATTTGTTTGGGTACAACTTATACACTTCCCGACGGAACAATTGTAAATACCACAGGGACTTATTTTAATCCATTTTTAACAACAGCGGGATGCGATTCCACTTATACAATTAATTTGAGTGTTGATCCGGCTCCGGTAATAAATCCGACCATTCATCTTTGTGATGGAGAAACTTATGTGTTGCCCGATGGTGCCGTAGTTGGCGTAACAGGTCTTTACCCTGTAACATTAATTACTGCTGCAGGTTGCGATTCTACAATTAATACTACTGTACTCGTTCACCCGGTTTACGATATTTTTGTTGACGCTGAAATATGCGATGATGCAGTTTATGTTTTACCTGATGGAACCACAGCAAATGTTACCGGCGCTTATGTAACTAATTTCTTAACGACAAAAGGTTGCGATTCTATTATCACAACAAATCTTATTGCACATCCAACTTATAACACGATCCTCAATCCTGAAATTTGTATAGGTGCAACTTATGTTTTACCCGACGGCACTTCTTCGGCTGTAAGCGGAACCTGGAATTTTCCATTCATAAGTTATTACGGATGCGATTCGCTTGTAACAGTAAATTTAATAGTGCACCCATTACCGGTTTTATCTTGGGTGATAGATGATATTTTCTGTGTTGAAGAAGGAGCAATTCAACTTGAAGCTGACCCGGCAGGAGGAACTTATGGAGGACCGGGGGTATCGGGAGATAATTTTATTACCTCACTTGCAGGTGTCGGCGGCCCTTATACATTAACGTATGATTATACCGATCCTTACGGTTGTTCATCTTCTACAACAATTGAAACTTCTGTAGATGATAATTATGCAACCGCCTGGGGAGATACTACAGTTTATTACGGTGAAGATGCTGTATTATTCAGTGATGCCGGCGGCGATTATACATGGAGCCCAACTGATGGTATTGAATGTATTTCTTGTCCAATATCAAATGTTTTGCCTCCTTACACCATTGATTATATCATTACCTCTGTTGATGAGAATGGATGTATTGCAACTGATAACGCTTTAGTTACCGTACTCCCTGATCCGGGAAATATTCTTTATGTTCCAAATACATTTACACCAAATGGCGATAATATCAATGACATATTTTTTGTATTTGGATATAATCTTGTGCTCATAAATAAAATAGAAGTCTACGATCGCTGGGGTGAATTATTA
>JBIOHA010000218.1:0-4998 GCA_044448625.1 Chitinophagales bacterium
ATCATAGGTTGCTGAATAGCCCCAGTTATCGGCAGTGGATCCGCTATAACTCGCGAATATTAATGTAGCCGGATCAATTGTTAATTGATAATCATGATTGTAATCATCAGGGAACTCAAATTGAATTGAATTGCCGGTTAATTTAAAATTGCATGCGACATTTATTTTAATTCCTGAAATGACCTGGTATGCAACGGGTTTAATTTCAACAATTGTATTTATGGAAGTAATTAGCTCGAGAGTGCCATCATTGATCCTGATATCAGACAGGCCTTCATAATTAAATTCAATATTGGAAGCGATGGCACCGGGAGCTAGAATAAGATCGTATTTCATGGAATTACTCTGGCTATAAACAAGAAGATCTATACCGGGATATAATTCTTTATACCGCACAGCTCCAAAAGCAGGAACCTCACCTTTCCATTTTGATTGATCATTCCCAATAAAATAATTATAGTAATTGTCAAATTTATTTTCACCATTCACTTCAACACTGGGGTTTGAATTAACAAAATGTGTTTTAAATGCGTGTTTCTTTATTATGAAATCTTCGAGGCCTACATTATTACCATTGTGTTTATAATTGCTTAATTCCGATAAATTTGAAAATGACCAGGTGAAACAATTTTTTTCCATATAAAATTTACCGCCGTAAACAGGTGTTGAAAATAAAATAGCCTGTTGCCATTGCCCGTTGTTTTGAATATACTGGAGGTCGCCGGTTTTTGCTGCGTTACCGGCATGTAAAATGGAAATAAACAGTATGAAGAGGAGGAGCGTAGCGTTTTTTTTCATGCACTGCGGTTTCAAACCACTAATTTAGGTAAAAAATAAAATAGTTTGGCAGCGGCAAATGTAATTATTGCAGGTTTATGATAAAGGAGTTTGTGTTAAAACTGGCAGAAGAGATTCACAAAGGGCTACCGGGATTGGAAGCGCATAAAATAATGGCGCCTGTAACAAGACCGCTCATTTCTTTTGATGAAGCTGATTTTCCGCAAGCGAATAAAGGGGCCGTGATGATCCTTTTTTATCCTGCCGGTGATGCAATATCTTTTGTATTGATCAAGCGCCCTTCGTATGATGGCGTGCATGGGGGACAGGTGAGTTTTCCCGGCGGGAGGGTTGAGTCTTCCGATCCTGAAACAGCATTTACTGCTTTAAGAGAATGCGAAGAAGAAACCGGGATTGATAAAAATAGCATTCGTGTCTTCGGAAAACTCAGCAATGTTTATATCCCTCCAAGCAATTATTTTGTATTTCCGTATCTCGGCTATTTGGAATCTACCCCTCAATTCACCCCTGATAAACATGAAGTAGAATATATTATTGAGGCCGATGTTAAAAAGATTACTGATCCAAAAATAAAAAGCACTATAAATATCATAAGGAAAGATATTTCATTTACAGCACCCTGTTATTTAATTAATGAACATAAAGTTTGGGGTGCGACAGCGATTATTTTAAGTGAACTCGAGTTCTTGTTGGTGAGAAATATGAAGAAAGAAGTAGGAGGTGAGAAGTGAGAAGTATGAAGTAAGTTCACTCACGAGATTCAGACTCATTACTCATTACTCATTTCTCATTTCTCATTTCTCATTTCAAAAATCCCTTCTAAAAACATTTTCCGCCAACTTATATATTTCAGTTTTTCGCTCTTCGGGAACGCCAACTTTATTGATCAGCATGACGGCATGCCTGTAATAATTATTTATTTCTTTTTCTGCTTCTGATCGAACATTGTATTTATTATAAAGCTGAATTACTTCATCGATTTTCTTAGTGGCATCCATATTTTTTTCTGAAAATAAACTGTTTAATGTATCCCTGTCCATTTCATCGGCAAGCTGAAGTGTGCGCAGCATTAAATAGGTCTTTTTGTTTTGAATGATATCGCCCCCGGTTGTTTTGCCAAATTTTGCCTGGTCGGCATAAACATCGAGCAGATCGTCCTGGATCTGAAAACAAATTCCCAGGCTGATACCCGCATCGTATAAAATCTGTGCATCGTGTTCGGTTGAACCACCGGCCAATGCACCACAAAATAAACTGCAACCTAAAAGCACGGATGTTTTATTGGTGATCATTACAATATATTCTTCAAGTAAAACATCTTTCCTGTTTTCAAAATCCATATCCATTTGCTGCCCTTCACAAACTTTTATTGCTGTTTGATTAAATATTTCAATGGCGTCTTTTAATTTTTCTTTGTTTATGGTGCATAATAATTCGTATGCTTTTATCAACAGGAAGTCGCCTGATAAAATCGCAACCGGCAGGCTCCATTTTTCATGAATACTTGGCATGCCGCGACGCATCGGTGCATTATCCATAATATCGTCATGCACGAGACTGAAATTGTGAAATACTTCCATTGCCAGGGCCGGTTCAATGCAATTTTCAATTTGATCGGTAAACAGGTTGGAGGCCATCAGCGAAAGTGCCGGGCGAATTCTTTTACCACCGGCGTTCAACATGTATTTTGCCGGTTCGTATAAAGCAGAAGGGGATGATGGGAGACGCAACTGCCTGATCCGCTCTTCTATTAATACAACAATTTCTTTGGCGGTTAACATGATCGCAAATATAGGTGGAATAACTTATTGGCGTTTTAACTTTGCATTATATTACGTTAATTTGCGTCCAATGGCCGAATTTGATTTTACAGAGGAGTTGCGCAATCTGCTCGCCAAGTATTATATCCACAATAAGAGCATTGAAAGGGAATTGTATAAAAGTGAAGTGAAGTATCATTCACTGCTCGAACAACTTACCGATGCAATTTATTTTACGAGCGCTGAAGGCAAATTCCTGGAATTCAACAGAGCCACGGTTGACCTGCTCGGATATAATGACGCTGAACTGCGTGAAATAAATGTTGAACAGATATATGATAACCCGGCCGACCGCGAAAAATTAAAAAAGGCGATAGACGATAAAAAGGAATTGATCGACTACGAGGTACAATTACTTAAAAAAGATGGCGAGGTGCTCGATTGTCTTGTTACGTCCACAGTGCGGCTCGATCAGAAAGGAGAAGTGATCGGTTACCAGGGGATTATACGCGACATTACTTTCCGAAAAAAAGCGGAGGTAATGCAGCGGGCGAAAGAACTCGCTGAACAGGCAAATAAATTCAAAGCCGAATTCCTGGCAAATATGAGCCACGAAATTCGCACACCGATAAATGCGATCGTGGGAATGGTGCATCTATTGCATCAAACTCCGCTTACACAAAAACAAACGGAATATTTACATGCTATTG
Source organism: Chitinophagales bacterium (assembly GCA_044448625.1). Classification (GTDB taxonomy): domain Bacteria; phylum Bacteroidota; class Bacteroidia; order Chitinophagales; family BACL12; genus UBA7236. The sequence goes on from JBIOHA010000218.1 coordinate 3,269, forward strand.
ATACTTCGGCAGATAATTTATTGCAATTAATAAATGATATTCTCGATTTCTCAAAAATAGAAGCAGGAAAATTGCAGCTGGAGGAAAAATATTTTTCAATCAAATTATTGGTAGAGGATCTCGTTCAAACGATACGATTCAAAGCAGAAGAAAAAAACCTATCGCTGGTGATGCTCATCGATGAAAAAATTCCCATTGCTGTTGCCGGCGATCAGTTGCGTCTCAACCAGATATTGCTCAACCTCATTTCCAATGCCATTAAATTCACGCAGGAAGGGGAGATCAGGGTTACAGTTAAATTAATTGACATCATTGATGAAAAGGCCAGAATATTTTTCAGCGTCCGCGATACGGGTATTGGAATAAATCAGGATAAGCTGAATACAATATTTGAAAGTTTTACGCAGGCAAATCTCGACACCACCAGAATTTACGGTGGAACGGGACTCGGACTTGCCATTGTAAAAAAATTAATTGATATGCTGCACGGCGCCATCATGGTGAAAAGTAAATTGGGTGAAGGGAGTGAATTTATTTTTGAAATTGATTTTGCAGTCCCGAAAGATTCGGCAATTCCTCTTATTGCAAATATCAACAACGACGAATTGTTTGATGTTGGTGATTGCAGAATATTACTTGCAGAGGATCACCCGATAAATCAGCTTGTGACAACAGAATTATTGAAACATGCCTGGGAAAATATTGATATTGAATTAGCAGAAACGGGGAAAGAGGTGATTGAAAAGTTAAATAAAAAGAATTACGATATCATTTTAATGGATGTGCAAATGCCTGAAATGAATGGGCTTGATGCCACACGATTAATAAGGGGCATGGCCGGCAGCAAGTCGGAAATTCCGATCCTAGCATTCACCGCATACGCTACAACAGGCGAGGCAGATAAATGTATTGAAGCAGGAATGGATGATTATATTTCCAAACCTGTTCGCCCGGATATATTATGTAAAAAAATTATTGACCTGCTGAAGTCGAAAGGATATTTCACACCTGAAAAAATGAAAACGATCAGGTTGTCGCCCAACGGCACGCAGATCAACCTCGAATACTTTCATATCATTACGGAAGAAGACACCGACCTGAAAATAAAAATGATGCGCATCATGCTGGATGAAACCCCTGGTGAGATCGCACATTTGAAGAGAAACCTTGCAGAAGAGAATTGGGAAGGCGTTCGGGCCATAGCCCATAAAATGAAGTCGGGATTGCAGTTGCTGGGGCTCGACGAAACCCTCGACCTGGTAAAATCGGTGGAATTGTCGGCAAAAGAAAAAAGCAACTTACATTTGCTGCCGGAAAAAATTAATACAGTAGTTTTGTCGTGTGAGTCGGCTTTGCGACAACTACAGGCCGAACTGGAAAAATTATAATATGAAGAACAAACAATACAAGATTTTTTTGGTGGATGATGATACCAAACACCTGATCATGCTTAAAAATCATCTTGAAAAAAAATCGGACTTCGACCTTAAGGTGAATATTTTTTCAAACGGCGAGAACTGCCTCGATAAAATGCATGAAAACCCCGACGTGATAATTCTTGATTATTATCTCGACGGAATAAAAGCTGATGCGGCAAACGGGTTGGAGATATTGAAAAAGATCCGCGTCTCAAATCCCGACTCGTATGTTATTATGATGAGCGGACAGGACGATCTAAAAGTTGCAGTCGACACCATTGACCACGGCGCATACGATTATATCATTAAAGG
>JBIOHA010000219.1:0-4975 GCA_044448625.1 Chitinophagales bacterium
ATATCAGGATCGGCAGTAACAGAATGCACTGTCCATATATTACCGCCATCGGTAGTAACAGACGCTTCGGCAAATAACGGATCAAAAACATTTGTTGCAAACAGCCAAACATTATTTTCATCTATTATAGTTATGGAAGCGGGCGTGCTGGCAAATTCGGCAAATCCTGAGTTCTGCTGGAGCCAAGCCTGGCTAAATAAAGATTGGGAAAATAAAAAATAAAAAATCAGAAATGAATATATAAATTTCATAATTTCCAGTTTTCAATTTAAAAGATATCCAAAGCTACTATATTTTCGGTCACCGGGTTAACATATATTATTTTCAATAACCAAATCAGGCTAACCCTGCGATTGGTTTATTGAATTTTATTTAATAATCGGTCCGTAATAAAAATTCAAATAATTTGGGCAGAATAAATTCGTTTTCACCAACACAGCATAAAATAATATACTTGCCGATATAAATCGCAGCGTTTTTCCTGATTAAATATTTTTACAAGAAGTATGAACGCTGCCAGGACTTCTGATTATAAAAAATGTGCTGCCGGTTACTCACTATACCCGAAATAAAATTTAATCTGCGGTAAATTCATGTCAGGATTTCTCCCAACTATTTCACACAAACAACTTTCTCGCTGATCTTATTGCCACCAGATTCAACTGCGATCAAATAAATACCGGGTTGGAGGTCATGTGTATCCATGGCAATTAATAAATTCCCGTTTGAATTATGGTTGCGTGCTGTTATCACTTCCTGGCCCAAATGATTATAGATTGAAATAGTAATTACCTTAGGTTCGGTCGTGGAAATATTAAGATACAATGCATCGGTAAATGGATTTGGATAAATACTCAAAGAAATATTTTCTACTGGAGCAATTGAAATATCCTGTGGTGCTTCACATGGAAAATTGCCCAGCCTGTAAACGGTTCCGTTTGTGCTGCTTACCCAGGCTTCCTGTTTCGAACAATCCAGTGCGATGCCGCTTAAGGTTGCAACACTGTCGGGGAGATCATATTTGGTAATTAATTCTCCCGAGCCGGAGATCACAGCAATCGAATCTTCAACACTGCTGACGACAAATAAATTACCGGCATCATCCACTTCAAGGTCGCCGTAAGAAACATCGAAAAAATCGCCAATAAAAAAAGTTTGAATGGTATCGCCGGTTATTGCTATTTCTGCAATCCTGTTTTTAAATTCAGCACCTGGAACATCGTCCTGCACGAGATAAAATTTTCCATCTATCGCCGCAGCAGTTGATCCCCCAACAACATGATCAACACCGAAATTTGTTACAAGGGTATCAGTAATGGTATTGTCTAAATTGATCGCATAAATTTCCGCGGGCCCCTCTTCGCCGTTAATAAAAAGCAGTTGCCCTTTTGGTATTGTTGTTCCGCCCAATTCAAATGCATAGGTTGTAATTTCCAGATCAACATCATTTGCAATGCCACCAGCTGTATTTACATTATGCGAAAAAACACCATCGGCAGTATACCGGGTGATGCCTTCACTGAAACAGCCGTAAATCCATACGAAATTACTGTCGGCATCATAACCGATCCCACAAAGATCGTCTTCAAATTCAGGATCGAATGAACTCACCATAGTCAATTGTGCAAATGCACTGATTTGGAAAACAAAAAACAACGGGATGAAAATTTGTAGATTTTTTTTCATGATCAGTAATTTTTATTTATTCAAATTTAAACTTCTTTGATATTATTACCAATTTAATTTGTAAAGGTTCATGAAATACTTGGGATTGGAATTATTATTATTTATCCTAACTATCGGTAGATATGAGCAATCCAATTTGTGAGAATTCGTGGCCTTAGTGGCTATTTGGGTCCATAGGATCCTACTCAAATAATTTCTTTAAATTGCATCCCAAACATACACTGATGCAACTTAACAAACTCATTTTATTTTCCTCTTTTATTTTCGGATCGTTCATCCTTTCATCGCAGAATTATCAGGTCCAAATAGAATCGATGTTTGCGGGGAAGGACGATGTGGATTTCCTGCTGGTTTCAGCAAATAACGGTGGTAGTTCCTATTGCAAATACTATATTGCCGACGATACCCTCTATGAAGTTTCGTCGCGAAAAATTGCAATCAGGGATATTAAATTCGAGAAGCTCGACATTTATAAAAATGTATTTAACACGATAGAAAATAATTATCCCTGGGTGCTGACGATCCATCCAAAGAGTGGTGCCACTACTTTTTATTATGGATATCCGGTTAATGGAACAATTGATCTCTATCTTCCCAATGAACAATTTGCACGACAAACCTTTGATTATTTAAAAAAACTTTCACAGGGTACGGCAGCACCCGTTAATAATCAGGATGGTCCCACGCCCCAGGAATTTTGCACCGCTGCACTTAATTTCCTCAACGACCTGCAGAAAAATAATCTTGTTAATTATATCGGTGAAAAAATATCTACAGATGATTCCTATAAATATTACACTTCCACAATTTCTTTTCCCAAGAGTATACAAACTATTATTGTAGATACGAATATGTTTTCCGAATATTATCGCAGTGCAGAAGTTTTGTTGATGAATGAAACCCAATCAGAAAAATCCATCAGCCCTGAAATGCAGAAATTATATGACGATGTTTGCGGCATTTTAAAAATTTGCCTCGAGCGCAGCGGATTTCAATATACAAACAGGGATGATGATACGTATAGCCTGTATGAAAAACAAACTGATTTTACCATTTTTGCCAAAAGTGACCCCAACGAATTATTTTCCAGCTTGCAAACACAAAGAGGATTGATCGTAAATGTAATTATTGATCAAAGAGGTACGGAACCAAACTTTACAAATACGCTGACCATTTATTTTAAAGCGCAGTAAGTTTTAAGTTCTTGCAAACCTGCCTTGTCAGTCGGTTCGCCGAAGAGCCGTTGAAGTACGGAGGGACACAAAGGGACACAGAGAAAATTAAACAGTAAGGTACCAGAGAAGCCCACTCATTACTCATTTCTCATCATTCATTTCAAAAAACTGATATGCTGTTCCTTTTTCAGAATGTTTTTGAATTTCATCAATGATTGATGCGGCACGACGGCCGTGGCGGAGAATGGTATCCATATTATTTACTAATATTTTGGCTGTCTCATTCTTTTCTTCCTCCGAATTTGACGTTTTTAATTCTTCAATAATATCAATTGAAAGCGAAGAAAAATTATTAATAAAATTCAATGGATTATATATTTCGTGGCTCATGCGAGTGGCCATTATTCCGATGGCAGCCATTTTTTCGCTCTGCACCAGTTGATCCTGCGTATCTTTTAAATTTTTATATGCAGTAGCCAATGCTTTATTTGAACGCTGTTTGATGCGGTACCTGTTGGCTAAAATTATGATTATGAGCAATAGAAAAACAGATCCGCCAATTAAAGAGCGCCGCAGGTTGACTTGCTGAATATCTTTTTTCTCCTGTTCGGCAGCAGTGGCTGCAGCTTTCTTGTCGAAATCATATTGCATTTCTGTTTGCAATAATTTTTTTGAATTTTCCAAATTATAAATACTGTCGCGAACAATTATATAATCTTTATATGCAGCTAATGCAATATCGGATTTTTCCATTTCAAGGTAAACATCCGACAGCACCGATTGATATTCGAGATAATAATCAAATTGCTGCAATTTTAATGCACCGTCAACCGCTCCACTCAAATAGAATAGCGCTTTATCGAGATTCGCTTCTCGCCCACTGGGAATTAAAGAATCGGGTTTATTATTTACTGTTGCATCTCTCGCAATATCAAAATATGTTTCCCCTATATTTCCCATATTGCGCACGATACCATCCTGGTTATTCATCGAACGCTCTTTTCGCAAAGCATCAAAATAATAGGGCATCGATTTAGCAAGGCCACCGTTCAATGCATAATAATTTGCGATATTTCCCAGCAGCCGTGCTTCACCTTTTGCATCTTTTATTTCCCGGTAAATATTCAGCGCTTTTAAATCAGATTCCAAAACAAGGTCCATACTATCGAGGCTATAATAAACATTCGCCATGGTAGAATAAACAGATGCTTTACCTGACTCATCGTTTATTTTATTATAGATCTCCATAGACCTCTTGTAATATTTAAGTGCCGCTGCACTGTCTTTTGTTCGGTGATGAATAATTCCGATGTTGCGCAATAGCGAGGCCTGGTTTGGCAGGTCATTTTCCTGTTCGAATATTTTCAACGCTTCCAATTCATATTTTAAACCGTTTACATAGTCCGCTTTATTTACATAATTCGATCCTATTACTGAATTCGCTCTTCCGATACCCGTTTTCCAGTTTATTCTTTTTGCGAGGGCAAGTGCTTCATTGCCATATTTTAATCCTTCATCAGGTTGTTCATAGGCATATTCAAAAGAAAGGCTCACCAGCAATTTTACCTTATTCGAATCTGCGGGTGTTTTTGCGATCGCTGTTTTTAATGAATCAATAGTATGCAGCGTTGTTTGCGAACACAATAAATTCGAATAGCAAAAAAACATCAAAAGGGTAATGATATAAATGCGCATGAAAAATAATTTGGCGGGTTGTTGTTAAGAAGGGTAATTGGCCATATACAATTCAATCAATAAAAAATTATTAATCTTTAATACACCTGCATGATAAACCATTATTTTTTGAGAGATAAACATCGTGAACCAATGCATTTCCGGTATAAATATCATAGGCCCATGCCGTGCCGGCATCTCGCTCGGTGGAGGTCCAGAATTGTGTAAAATCTCCTGCACCTTGAAACTCACCGGTAACAAAACGAATCCCTGCATATATAAGATCAAAACCGAGCGTATCTATCAGGTTGTCGCCGGCTGTTAAAAAGCCACCGTAAATATTAAAAAGCGCTTCCCATTCTGCTATGGATGGAATATGCCATCCATCAGGGCAAATCAATGAATCGCCTACGGCATACCAATTATAAAGTTTACCATAT